>CAZNVX010000082.1:0-9597 GCA_964576225.1 uncultured Christensenellaceae bacterium | reverse complement strand
TCGCTTCATCTTTATCCCCCCTGACATGCAAGGTCTATTTTAGTCTATATGATGAGCCTCCGCATTTAAAATGTTCTTTTTGGCGGAATGAAAACTTTTGCGCAATATATGTAAATAACGATTAAATAACTATCCTATTTGGGTCATCAAACGGAAGCTTCAAATCCGGGACATTTTTTTGTTGCCTTTTGGGCGTCGTTGGCATACAATAGCACTGCATCCACGGTTTATCTGCCAGATGCGGCCTGGTCATGGTTGCCGCTCTGTGTCCATATATGAAAACAAGCCTCCGGTCAACGGCGGCTTGTTTTCATCATCTCCCAAATTCCGTTATGCTTCCCGCTCACACACGAGCATGGTCACATCGTCAGCGCGCGTCTGCGTGAATTTCCTCTTGATCTCTTCGAGTAACGGCAAACCATGAAGGCCGCTCGTCAGTATATCGCTCAGATCCTGACTGGATGCCTGCTCGGTATGAATACCGTCAAGCCCGTCTGTGTATAAGAACATGATATCGCCTTTCTCCAGCACACCCTCCGCCTGCTCGTGGCTGGCCTCATCCACCCAGCGGCATATCGGCGTACCCGGCAACAGCAGCTCCTTAACGCCCCCCCGGCCGGCGATCAACGGCGGCACACTATGCCCGGCGTTGGCGCACACAAACGCTCCGGAGGCAGTGTCAAGCGCAACCAGAAACACAGTGATATAAATGCTTTCTTCAGTGTTAAGCTCTTCAAATGAATCCTGAAGGCTTCGCAGCACGTGTGCGGGCGAGACGCCAGGCGCTTTGCATTGCGCAAAGAGCTCCTGCCGCAGATAGACGGTCAGCATGGCCGGCATCACGCCATGGCCGGATACATCCGCAATATACATAAAAATCCGACCGTCGCGCGTTAAAAAGCAATCGTACATATCGCCGCCCAACGCTTCACAAGGCAAAAACTCAGCCGCAAAACGGTACCCGTGTACCTCGGGGAGCTTGTGGCGAAGGATTGACAGCTGGAGGCTTCGCGCCACTTCCAAATCCTTCATCATGCGCGAATTGCTGATCATCAGTTTGTCTTTGAGGTTTTGCTCCTTGGTGATATCGGTAAAAACCTCTAGTGCGTAGACGCAGTCGTCAAAGACGACCGGCCCGGCCGACACCGCATACACGCGCCCCCGGCCCCGCATCATCGTGCTGTACCGCCGCTTATTCGCAATGCAGCGTCTCACAATACAGTCGTTGCAGCGTTTGGCCGACCCGGGCAGTTTTTCGCACCTGTCCTCCTGAACGCCGAACCTTGCCCGCAGCGCGCTGTTGGAAAACAACACCTTCCCGTCCTGATCGATCACACGAACCATGTCCGGCATTTCATCCAAAACCGCGACAGAAAAAGCATTTGAACAAAACGCCCCAACCTCATTCATTTTAATACCCCTACATCCTCAAAAAAGCTACAACTCAAAATATAAACAAGGCCGTCTGATTTTTTGTTCAGCGCGGCCTGTCTTCGTGGCATTAGTCGCAGGACTTTTCCAGCATCATGATGTCGACCAGCAGCCCGTCAAGCACGCTGCTCTGCTTAAGCACGCCTATGTCTGATCCCAAATTCAGCGTGCCTTTCTCATATTGCCTCATTATCATGGATTCAAGTTTTGCACGTTCAACCAGCAGCCGTCTTTGAAGATTTCTTTTTTTCTCAGCCAAAGCCGCGCTGCCAAATACTGCCGCTTCCGGCCTTCCATATTGGCTCATGCCCCTCAACCCCCGTTATGAATCCCATACGGATCCAGTTTGTATTCTGGCTTCACTGCTTTTTATAATGCATTATTTCGGCTGCAAGTATATGCTCATACTTAAATGTGCTGATTCTCCGCCTCAGTCTGCAGTAAGCCACAACGCCTTCTTCAGTAACACTTTTGATCATAATCACCCTTTGTGTGATGCCTTGTTTGCCCTGATAAATAATCTGCACGGGCAAGCTGTCACGGTGGGCAATATGCAAAGTCTTATGTACAATATCCATCATATAGTATCATCAGCTTCATAATATCACATAAAATATGTTTTTTGTATAGGGTTTCGACAAAAAAAGTGCTAATAACTCATAAGTTCCACATTGTTTATGTCAAATTTGAACAGTATAATGGAAACAATGCAAAAAATAAATGATTCATGCGATACAACGCAAATTCACATATATAAATCAAAGCGCCTTGCTGCCGTGATACTGGGCGGCCATACCGTGTTTTCATGCCGCGCCGGGCTTGGGCCTTGCCCGGCCGGCCCCAAACGCGCCGAGGGCGACGGCCGCACGCCCGAAGGGGTTTATTACGTTTGCACACGCAACGAGCGGTCAAAATACACGCTGTTTTTGGGCATCAGCTATCCCTCTGCTGCCGACGCACAGCAGGCCTTGGCGTCTGGCCTTATCACCCAAACGCAGCTGACCGCCATAATAGAAGCTGAACAGGCCGGAGCCCGGCCTCCGTGGGCCACGCCGCTCGGGGGGCAAATCGGCATTCACGGCGGCGGTGTCCCCGAAGGCAACGGTCTTGCAGACAACACAGCCGGCTGCATCGCGCTGCTTGACGACGACATCCGTCGGCTGTGGGCGCTCGCGCCGCTTAATACGCGCGTTGTCATCCATCCCTGACAGGCCGCGCCTTTAGGCGCATGGCTGCTGCCAGTCGATGCCATTTTCATGTTATCGTCACAAGCACATGACGCGCCCCCCACAAAAAAAAGAGGAAGCTTTCACCTCCTCCTTTTGCGCTTTTATTGATCCGCTGCGGTTTCGTCTTTATCCGGCGTTTCCGCTGCGGCCTCGGGCGTCTCCGGCGGCTTATCCGCCTTTTCCTTGCCGAGATACTCCGGCAGCTCCATACCCGCCATGTTAAACAGATCGTTCATGGGAGGGATGCTCTTCATCAGGCCGGAGAGGAAGTTTGACGTGGATGAGGCGCCCTTGCCGGCGCCGCTGTCCCACACCGTCACCTTGTCGATCTTTAAGTTCTTGATCGCCTCCACCTGCACCTTGACGATATCCTCCATCTTGTCGGCGATCATCATGCGCACGGCGGCGTTCGAATCGCCGTTGGCCGCGCCGATGATCTGCTTAAAGCCTGCCGCTTGCTTCACAAGGATCTCGTTAATACCGCGGGCCTGCGCCTCCATCTTCTGATAGATGGCATCCGCCTCACCCTTGGCCATTCGTCTGAACCGCTCGGCCTCCGCTTCGGCGTCAATCTCAATCTTTCTCTTGTCAATCTCCGCTTTAACGATGATGTCCGCTTCTTTAGACGCCTTTTCCCGGCTGGCGCGTTGCAGCTCTGCCGCTTCCTCCGCCGAATAAGCCTCCTCCAGCGCTTTGGCCGTCTGCACCTTTTCAGCCGCTGTCGCGCGGCGCAGCGCCTCAGCCTCGCGTTCCCGTCTGAGCGCATCCGAGTTTGCGATGGTGATGCGGGCCGTGTTCTCACCCTCAATGGCCTGAGAATTGGCCTCTGCGACATTGATCCTCTGGTCCTTCTGCGCCAGCGCCTCGCCAATCGCGCCGTCCCTGTCCTTTTCAGCCACGCTCTTTTTGGCGTCGTTGATGGCCTTGGCCGCCGCTTCCTTGCCCAGCGCTTCAATATAGCCCGATTCATCATTGATGTCCGTCACGTTCACGTTGATCAGCCGCAGGCCAATCTTTTTGAGCTCCGATTCCACGTTGCTGGATACCGCTTCCAAAAACAGGTCTCTGTCTGTATTGATTTCCTCAATGTCCATAGTGGCCACCACCAAACGCAGCTGTCCGAAGATAATATCTTTGGCCAGCTCCTCAATCTCCTTGAGGCCCAGCCCCAGCAAACGCTCCGCCGCGTTCTGCATGATGCCGGTTTCGGTGGAGATACCCACGGTAAACCGCGATGGCACATCAATACGGATGTTCTGCTTGGAAAGCGCGTTGGTCAAATCCACCGTGATGGACATCGGCGTCAGGCTCAAAAAGGAGTAAGACTGAAACACCGGCCATATAAACGCCGCGCCGCCGTGAACGCATTTGGCACTGCGCAGACCGCCGTCTTTACCCTTTCCCACCTTGCCGTAGATGACCAGTATTCTGTCTGACGGGCATTTTTTGTATCTGGCCAGTATGGCGATAAACGTGGTGAAAAACAACACCACGGCCACGATAATCAGTATGATTGTCCCGATTTCCATAAGCTTTTCTCCTCTATCGTTTTACTATCAGCGTGCTGCCGATGTTGCCGATCACCTGCACCGTCTCACCCGTTTTCAGTTTTGTCTCCTCGTCGGTGATGGCCTCGGCCTCCACCAGCCGCTCCTGGATGACCAGCATCACCTTGCCCCTGCCGATACGCCGCTCCGGAACCGGTATATAGACCTGAGCCGCCCGGCCCACAGCGTTGCTGTATCGTATATTGCCGCTTGACTGCAGATTCCTGACCGAGAAGAACATCAGCCCGATGGCCAGCATAGACACAAGGCCTGCCGCGACGGATAGCAGTATCGTCAGCGGTACGGGCAGCGTTGTCCCGCCCAGCACATAGCCCAGCCAGCCGAATATGCAGAAAAATGCCACAATGCCGCGCACAGTGAAAAAGCGAAAGCCTGCCACCCCTGCGTTCACATCATCCGTATGCGCTTCGCCAGCCGCATCGGCGGGATCCGCATCCGTGTCTGCATCCATTTCCGCATCAGCGCCGTCCGCATCACTGTGCCCCGCCAGACCAAAAAAAGTCAATATCGTCTGAATGATCAGTACGATCGTGAAAGGTATGGCCGCACAAAGAAATATCTGCTGAAGCAAAGTAAGCGCCGCCCACCATTCGGCCATATCGCCACCCCCTCCCCTGTTGTTTACATATTATAACATTGTTCGCGGTTTTACAATACCACTGCCCACGAAATTTTTCCTGCCAAGTGGTTGACATATTTCATTTTACATTGTAATATTACTTTGTAATTCAGAAGCTTACGGGAGGTTGGCAGTATGATACCCAAAATCGGAGAAAGCGAATGGTATGTGATGAAGGCATTGTGGGAGAATGCACCGCTCAGCGGCAACGGTGTTGTCAAAGCGGTCAGCCGGCATACCGACTGGTCACAGAGTACCATACTGACGATGCTGCGCCGTCTGGTTGCCAAGAAGGCGGTGGGCGTCGAGCAACGAGACGTGATGATGTATTATCCGCTTGTGGAAGAAAGCGCCGTCAAGCGCATCGAAACGGATCAGTTTATCAAGCGGGTTTACCAGGGCTCCGTCAATCTTCTTATAAAAAATTTTATTGAAGGCGGCTCACTGTCGGAGCAGGAACGCGAAGCCCTCAGGAAAATGCTCGACGATATGAGGTGATCCGGATGACATCTCTTTTTCTCATATTACTGAATATGTCGCTGGGCGGCGGGCTTTTGGCTCTGCTGATTGCCGGGGCGCGCGCCGTGATTGGGCGAAGACCCGGCCGTTTCTGCCCGTCCTCTATGCCTTGCTGATGCTCAGGCTGGCGCTTCCTGTTTTTATACAGAGCCCGCTGAGCCTGCAGAATCTGTTTGATTTGGCTCAGCCGCAGACGCCTGCCGCCGCCGTCAATGCTGTTCAGGCGCCTTTATATGAAGATCCGCCGTCTTATTCCATGAACGACATGCCTTCCGCAGATGTGCCGCCCGTCAGCAAAGCGACTGATCTCCCGGTTACGGCATTCATTGAGGCTGCCCCATCTGCTCCCGCCGCGCCCTCCCTGTTGAAGACCGCCGTCCTTGTCTGGTTGGCGGGCGCTGCGCTGATCGCCGCCATAGTGATCACCGGAAACGTGCGTTTCGCGCGCATGCTCAGCCGGAACAGGGCATATGACGACGCCGAATTCACCCGGCTGCTGAACTCATGCCGACAGCAGCTGAATATTAGGCGCCGTGTGCGCGCGGTTCAGGCGCACGGGGTCAGCGCGGCGGCCGTCTTCGGCGTGTTCCGCCAAAGGCTGCTGATATCGCCCGGGCCGTTTTCGTCTCTCACACCATCTCAAAAACGCCACGTGCTGCTGCACGAGCTCACGCATATTAAAAGGCATGACACGGCGGTCTGTGTGGCCGCGGTCATATTGACCATTGTCCATTGGTTCAACCCGCTCGTTTGGATCAGCCTGTGGCTGATGCGGCGCGACGTTGAGGTGTTCTGCGACGACAGCGTGGTCAAAGCGCTGGGGGAAAGCGAGCGGTGCAGCTACGCCTCCACGTTGCTGGAGCTGACGCCCTTGCGGCAGACACCCCGCCTGGCCACCGCGTTGTTTATCAGCCACAGCCGTGTCAAAAAACGCATTTTGTCCATTGCCAGGCGCAGGAAGGCTTCCGCGCTGTACTCGGCGCTCTCGCTGATGCTGACAGTGACCATCGCCGTTACAGGCTGCACTGTCGCCGGCGAAAATACGCCGTTTGAAAACAGCGCGCCGCCTGCTTTAACCAGCGCGCCGCTTGACACCGCGTCCGCGCCCGATGCGCTTCGGCTTTTATCTTCCGTCTCATACGGTATCAATGAAAAAGAATGGGGCGGCGAAGCTGACGCCGTCATCGGCGTGCTGAACGGCCTGACCATACCCAAGGCCCAAACTGTCTCTTTAAAGAATTTGGCGCCCGACCGGCTCGATCACGACGATTGGCAGGCGGCCATGATATATGGATGGCGCAGCGCATGGGATGCGGCCTATGGGGAAGGCCAGTCGGCTGAGCAAGAAACTCTGCCCCGCGACACTACCGCCGGCAGCGGGCTCGCAGCAATCGCACGGGCGCTGTGCCTCGCCGTCAGGGATGCAGGGCTCAAAGCCGGTCTTGAACTGGAAAGCGGCAAATCACTGGATGACGGCATCCTGATCATCCACAACCCTTTGGACGCAGACATCACGATAGAGATATCAAAACCCAAAAACATGGTCATCGTGAGCGTCTACGCGCTGGGGGGCAGCTTGTCCTCTCCGCTGACCTCCTTCGAATTCGATATATCCAGCTTCACAACGGACGGGAACCGGCTTAAAAATGTACGCAAAGCGGCCGGGCTGTTGGACGGCACGCTCATCAAATCGGGGCAAGACAACGGCCTGATCCGTGATCTGACTATATCCGCGGAAAACGGCTGGCTTCTGGCGCCGTCTCTTTTCTGGCCGGATTATTTGGACGTGATGACGGCGGCGCAATGGACACCGCAGCACGCCGATACCCAAAGCCATGAATCGCCTTCGGTCGGCGGCGGGCTCGATCTGGTGCTGGGCGCCGTCTACAAAGCTTTCAGCGATGCCAACATTCCGGGCGTAACGCCGGCTTTTAACGAAGAAGCCTTCGGTCAGGGCGGTGATCTGATCATCACGTCGTCCAATAAATCGGACATACTGATGCGGCTGAGGGCGACGGATGCGACGCTGACCGTGGCGCTCTATGACGCGTCTCAACAAACGCTGGCCACTTCGCTTAATCATGCCGTCTGTTCAATCGGTCTGGGCGACGACATCACTGACGCAGCCATGACGAATATCCGCAAAGCGGCGCAGCTGTTAAATGGTCTGCATATCGCCCATGGCGGTCAGGTTGGCTTAATGGATGTGCTTGGGAATATCACAGAAGAGGAAGGGTGGCTTTCGGCGCCATCTGAAGGATGGACGTATATTTCGCAAATGCTCCACGAGCGCTCAGCCGTTGTGGACAGAACGACACAGCCCGGCGGCGGCATTGAACACGTGCTTTTAGCGCTGCTTGAGGCCGGCGCGCTGACGCTGGATCAGCGCGTGGATGTGCCGGGCAACCCGCACGATCTGAACGCAGGCAACGCATGGATCACCAACGATGCTTATGAGCCGGGCGTCACGGTCTATGTGACGGTGACGGACCGCACGCTGACCGCGCAAATCGTGCTGTCGGCGGCAGAGCCAAGCCCGGCCACCGCCACGCCCTCGGCAGCCTTCTCGCTCGACCTCAGCGGCCGAACGGATAACGCCCGCGACGCCAACATCCAAACAGCGGTGGAATTACTGAACGGCGCCACGCTCATGCCGGGCGAGCAGATCTCTCTGGGCGAGCTGTTCAGCCCGCACAGCAGCTGGCAGGCAGCGCCGGAGATTATCGACGGGGCTTTGGCGAACAAAGTGGGCAGCGGCCTTAGTATGGTTGCCACCGCTGTCTACAACGCGGCCATTCGCGCCGACCTTAAAATCGTCGAGAGGAACGCGCATGCCGTGCCTGCCGATTACGTTGACGGTGGTCTGGATGCCGACTTTGGTCTCTCTGGCCCCGATCTTAAGATTGCCAACCCGTATGACACGACCGTTGCATTGGCCGCAGATTACAAAAACGGTCTGCTGACGGTGACCGTTTACGGCCCGCAGTTCACCTATGCCATCGGTTTTTATTCCGCGCGGACGGATGACGTTCAGGCACCGCAAACATTATATCATTATAATGCCGACACCACGCCGGACGGCACCCCGATCACCCCCGGTGAAAGCGTTGTGTGGGTGCAAAGCCGCCCGGGCACAACGTATCGCGTCTACAAAACGCTGACCGACCCGGCGGGCAGCGTCTTCGGCACCGAGCTGTTCAGCGAGACCCGATACAAAGCCTTTGCTTCCGAGGTGTATGTCAATGCTCCCGGCCCGGCATGACGCCCTTATTTGAAGGCTCTTCACACTCATCACGAACGGATCCTATCAAAAAGAGGATGTCCTGTAAAAGGATATCCTCTTTAATTACGGGGTGAACATCATGTTTCCAGCAGCCCCTCGTCGTACACGCTTTTGGGAAAGCTGTACGCCGTCGATTCAAATTTTAACCCGTTCATATAAGCGTAGCTATGCGCCGTCCCCACCTCCATCACCAGCGAATACAGCCACAGTGAGATGTGTGCCGCACCGGCCTTCTTGTTGAACCGGCGGTTGCCATATAAATCATCGCCCAGCACCGGCAGGCCCGCGTAGGCCAGGTGCGCCCGAACCTGATGCAGACCGTTGGTGATGGGCCGCACGCTCAGCAGCGACATCGTCTTGCCGGTGGCCAGCGTCTGGTAACGCGTCACAATGGGCTTGGCATCCTTCTGGAATTTTGGCAGTATGCGCACACGTCGGTTCGATTTCTCGCGCAAGTGATAATCAAGCAGCTCTTCCTTTTCTTTCGCCTGTCCAGCCACCGGGCAGATGAAATGCCGCGCAACCCGCCGCTGCGCCAGCGCCTCCACCAAAAACAAATACGCGTCCTCATGCTTGGCCATCAGCAGCAGCCCGCTGACATATTTTTCGAGCGGGTAGATCAGATACGGCACCATCAGCGCATCCAGGCTGTATTCGCCGCGTCTTTTCATGTGCGCTTCCACCATATCCACAGCGTTGGGCGCACCTGTATCCGATGCAGACAGCAGACCGGCCGGCTTGTCCACAAACACGAAGTTCTCATCCTGATACACGATCCTTGGTGTCAAGTTGACGCCCAGCACATCACCCGGGGCAAATATGCGCACAACATCCCCCGCGCACACCGTTTCAGTGCGGCCAGCTTCCTGCCCATTTTTTGTAATAATACCAGTTTTAAAAGCCAAGTTCAGCGCCTTAGACGGAAAATCAGGGTATGCATCAACCAGC
>CAZNVX010000081.1:7951-9599 GCA_964576225.1 uncultured Christensenellaceae bacterium | reverse complement strand
TTTTGATGCCGCTATAGCTCAGTAGGTAGAGCACATCCATGGTAAGGATGGGGTCATCGGTTCAAATCCGATTAGCGGCTCCAAGTAAAAAAGGCCTTTGCAAGGCTTTTTTTGTTTCTATGGCTCGTTTTTTTACCTCTAAACATGGTCGATTGCTGCATTTTTACTGCATCAGAATTTTTTACGACCTCATTTTGGCTCAAATGGCGGTTAAGGGAGGCTAGGCTTCCTGCTCTTTTTTAGGTTGAAAGATGGTATATATCTTGAGCGTCATATTTATATCGGCATGGCCTAAGAAGCGCTGAGCGCTCTTCACATCGACACCGGCATTGTATAGGATCGTGGCGCAAGTATATCGGAACATATGAGGCGTGATGTTATCGATCACGGTCAGCTTTTTGCGATATTCTTTCAGCGCATCGATAATCGTATCCGGGATCGGGATCTTACGCACACCCGCCGCCGTTTTCGGCTTCTCAATCTGAGACTGATTGTGATTGAACACCGCTGATTTGTTGACAGTGACGCTTTTATTCTTTATGCTGAATATCGCCCCACGTGCTTGCGGCCTGCTGTTATTGAGCGCTATCAATAACTGTCAGTACGTTTTTCTTCGCACCTCTGGGCACTGTTTACCTCCTAAAAATAATCTTCAATCTGATTTGTGCAAAACTGCCAAATATGCCCACATGCTTGATATTCATCAGCACTTCATTCTCTTTTATTGCAGGAATATCTCTTTCCTGTATCTCAATTTTTCTCAGCGTTGTCATCACTGCAGCTTTCAATTTTACCCGTCATTTTTTGCTCCTTATTGTTTGAAATCATTAAACGCATCGAATAGTGCTTTTATATTCTCGGGACGTGTTGTTGCCTGTATATTGTGAATATGCGCTGCTATCATACCTCCGCCCTTTGAGAGTATTTTTAAATTTTTTATAGCCTCATCGTACACTTCCTGGGCCGTGCCTCTATCCATGGTGCTTTGCGGGTCAACCGTGCCACCACAAAATACAAGCTGATCGCCGAATTTATCCTTAATTGTCTGCGGATCCATCTTAGCGGCTGAAATCTGTATTGGATTCAATATATCCAGTCCTGTTTCTATGAAATCAGGTATAAAATCATATACCGCGCCGCAGGTATGATTCATTGTCTTCCATGTCGTATGCTCGTGAATCCAGCTCATTATTTCAATCATATACGGTTTGTAGAATTCCCTGTAGCAGTCAAGAGACATAATGCCTCCCATCTGCTGGCCGAAGTCCGTACCGCTGACATATACGATATCCACCTTATTGCCCATAGCTTCGTATGCCAGCTCTAAATCTTTAAGACAGACCTCGGTTTGCATCGCAAAAGCATCTTTAATATAATCAGGTTCAAGATAGGGAAGCATCATCCAGTCTTCGTAGTTTCTCACTCCTCTTGGATCTTCCAGCCAAGGCCCCGGCACATGGAAGAAATCTCCCAAGCCACCCATGCCACAGTTCCAGAGTATCGCTTTATCTGTGTTCTTATAATAGTAATTTGCCTTTTCTTCAAAATGCCTTAATATTTCCTCACTATACGGAGCGTACTGATCTGAATAATCAACTCTCGCATCATAAACGTAGTCATCACCCAGAGGTCTTTGTCTGCAAATATG
>CAZNVX010000081.1:6461-7941 GCA_964576225.1 uncultured Christensenellaceae bacterium | reverse complement strand
CCCACCCTTTGGCATACGTGCAGCGGGCTTCGAAAGCGGATTGCTATTAGAATAAAGGAAAAGCGTCCCGTCCTCACCTGTGTTATAGGTGAAACCCTTGCCCACCATAAACTCCATTCCGTTTATTGTGATGGGTCTCCAGTCTGCATTTTTATAAGCCACCAGCGAATTGGGTTCGAATATACCTACTAAGTCCCCACCCATCGCGTCCATCAAATCTTCTTCTATTTCTGCAAGAAACATAAGCGGTTCGAAAACCTTCACAGGTGTCTCCTTAAGCCCATACTGTTTCCTGACATTGTTATAATTAAAAGCGCTTAAGCCCGTTACAAATGTGGCTCCTATATCAATCGGCGGTCTATCCGTCTCCTGATGATTTATTGCCGCTCTAACTCTCTCTCTTGATTTCATGATGCCGCCCTCAAATAAAATATTGTTCAGCCAAGCTCTCACACATTGTTGAACAAGGCCAACGATCACTTAAAGTGATTCAGTGACACCTCCCCCCCATTCCTTAATACGTCTATCAGGGGAACTTAGCTTAGTCATTAGTCAGCTTGATGACGCTGTGCCCTGTCGATTCATCCGTCACCAGATAGTCGATCACGTTGGTACGCAGCGCGCCGATGATGGACAGCACCTTCTGTTTGCCCGCCGCGATGCAAATCACGTTCTCAATCCGGCGCAGGTTATCCTCAGCAATACCCATCACGCGGTCGCTGTAATCGTTTTGCAAGAACTCGCCCATCAGGTTGAACCGCCGCGCACAGATGTCACCGATCGCCGCGGACCGGTTAGCTTCATACATCGGTTTCATCTTCAGCGGTTCCACGATCATGCGGGTGGAATACCATTCCGGCGGCGCACCGGCTGATACGATTACGGCATCCATGCTGTTCCACTTTTCCATGATCGATTTCATGGAAGTGCTCTGCATGTAAAGGTCCCTGTCCACGATGGATTCGGCGATCGCCGGTGTAAAAATGAATGACGGCGATCCCTGCAGCTTCTCAGCAAACATGCGCACCATCTCGTTCAGCTGGTATTCGGACGGGATGCGGGAAGTGCCGCCGATCAGCGGAACTACGTTGATATCGCTCAACTTGCTTCGATTAGCAAAAGAAAGCATAAACTCATAGCAGGTTGATCCCCATGCAATGCCCACTATTGAGTGGCTTTTCAGTATACTTTCGGCAAAATCGGCCCCCTGAGATGCGATCACCTTTGTGATCAGATGAATAGAGTCAATCGCTGTCGGAACCACCAGACAGCCTTTAAGCCCGAAACGGTTTATGAGCTCATCGGACACATCCTGAACGTTGTTTTTCGGGTCTTTGACGCTGATCTCCACGATCCCGAAATCCCTGGCTTCCGAAAGCACCATGGATACTGAGGTACGCGAAATCCCGAGCTGCTGTGCTATCTTCTCCTGTTTTAGCCCTTCCATGTAATACATTTTGGCAACCTGGGACATCAATTG
>CAZNVX010000081.1:0-6451 GCA_964576225.1 uncultured Christensenellaceae bacterium | reverse complement strand
TTGAACATCGTACCGCGCCTTCATTTCCCACAATTCTCCCTGTTACAGTGGACTTGCATTGTTCTAAGACCGGGCATATGCTTTGAGCAGGTCTTTTCATATATCCAGTATAAATTTTCTATCCTCTCATCCATAAAGTGTTGAAAACAGATTGAAAAGCTCATATAATACAAATGAGCGGATTATTCAATCGGCTTCTTTAAAAGTTATAGGACCTCGTGAAAAGGATGTTGCCGCATCCTTTTCACCTTTTAGCGTATAGATTACCCTGGTTTCTTAATCCACTGGATACAGTATTATTTTAATTGCATTTCTCGCTCTTACCAAGTCAAACGCTTCATGAAAATCAAGTATACTCATTTTATGCGAAATCATTGACTTCATATCGATCAGGCCTGCTGAAATAAGATTCATAGCATTCCTCCATGAAATCCAATCGTACCCAAAATGGCCTTTTATCGAAATGCCTTTGTTTATTGCCATATCCAGAGAAAAGTTGACCGGGCGGGCATCATACCCAATTTTTACGATCTGCCCGCCTTGGCGGGTGATCAACAACGCCTGTTTTAGAACTTGATTATTGCCCGCACAATCCGCCGTTAATATGACGTTATCGCCATTTGTGATCTCATGGACTCTTTTCTCGACATCCTCCTTGTCAGATACAATTATATCTGTTGCGCCCAACTTTTTTGCAAGCTTGAACCTTTCAGCGTCGTCTGACAGGCCGATGGCAATAATTTTAGCGGCGCCGGAAACACGCATAGCCTGTACCGCAAACAAACCCAGTGGTCCAACTCCGTATACCGCGCCAAAATCTCCAGGCATAATCTTTGACTCTTGAACAACAGCCATGTAGCCGTTGCAGCACGGATCCAAAATGGCCGCTTCTTCAAAAGTCATGTTCTCAGGGATACTCATAAGGCTCTGCGGGAAAATTTTTAGGGTCTCTCCCAATATCTTAACATATTTAGTAAACCCGCCATCCATACCATATCCAAGCCCAAGCCTTTCCGGGCACACAAGATAGTTTGCCGTTCCACATGCATAGCATTTACCGCAAACCTTCCCTGTATTGTCAGAAACCACTCTGTCACCAGGCTTCCACTCAGTTACGTTTTTACCCACAGCCGCAACAATCCCTGAGAATTCATGCCCTAAAACAACAGGCGGTTTCAATAATTCTTCATGTCCGCCATCATCAAAAGCAATATCCGAACCACACACGCCGGCAGCCTTCACCTCCAACAACACATCATCGTCGCCAATTTGAGGCACTGGAACATCTCTTATTTCCGTCTCACCTTTTCCATATCCATATTTAACTACAGCTTTCATTTTTTCTTCTCCTGTTTTGTCTTGTAACCTTCCGGTATACGTATATACTCAGCAATCTCTTTGTTCTGGGTTAGTTCCGATATCTCTTCCTTACTTAACAGAGTAAATTTATCTCTTTCGGCATTGACTGTGCAGAAAAAACCAAAAGGCTCGTCTGATGCATTTATTAACTGATGCGGTCTCCATTCAGATATTATGAAATAATCAAAAGGACTTGCATTGAAGATTCTATCTCCGATTATGACTTTTCCTCTGCCCCGGGCTATCATAACGACATGTGTATGTTGATGCTTTTCAAGCGTTGTAAAACCGTCTTTTCCGCACTCAAAATATCTGACTTCAAAGCATATATCATTATTAGCTACAATATTCTGTCGTTCAACATTGTAAAAGGTCGTTTCATTGGTACAGCATGCCTTATACATAACCGTATTGACATCATCCCATTTATAATTATTGAACTTAATCAATTCTTGGTCATTCGATTGATTCGCATTCTTCATTTGTGAACTCTTTAATACATTCGTTGAGAATTGTTGAAATGTAAGACATGGTGGGGCCGCCGCCAAAGATGACGGAAACCATCGCAGCCTCTATTAATTCTTCTGCTTTTATACCTGCTTTAATAGCACAGTGCGCATGATACACAATGCAATATTCACATCTGGTTAAACACGCAAGGGCTACACATATTAACTCCTTTGTTTGGAAGTCCAAAATTCCTTCCTTTAATTGAGCCCTTAGCAAACCATTAAAACCATCTATTTGTTCCGGATTGTGTTTATTGAGCTCTTTCATTCCATTTATAAACTCATTCAGTTGCTTTTTTCTTTTGCCCACAACCATATCCCTCCGGAATGTATTATATTTGGTGGCTCTGGTACCAGAGTACCAGAGCCACCATAAGACTGCTATTTTTTAAACATCGCCAGATATTCATCAACATTTTCAGATGTAACACCGATCATTTCAATGAATGTCTCTTTTTCATCGAGTGGCTCACCTTTTACAAGCGCTAAAGCTTTTTCAAAAGCCAACCCGCCTTCAAGTGTTGCATCCTGGAACACTGTATATTCTTGTCTGCCTTCCTTAATAGCAACACATGCATCATAAATTGCGTCAACCGCAGCCACAATTACTTTGTCGTTCATTCCAGCTGCTTCAAGTGCTTGAATCGCACCCAGTGCCATTTCGTCATTATGGGCTATAACCGCCTGTATCTGATCTCCGAATTCCTGTATATAGTTTTCCATCAGTGTCAGGGCGCCTTCTCTCGTCCAACCGGCCGTCTTTATTGCAAGGGCGTTGATTCCAGGAGTCTTATCCATGATATTCTTGATGCCCTCTCTTCGATCAAGCATCGCAAAATATCCCTCGGCACCTTCCAATACGATGCAATTGAAAGAATCCCCAAGCTGGTCAATACAATACTCAACCATCATTTCTCCAGCTCTGACATCATTCGGCCCTGCATATGCATCAACTCCGTCAGACTCAACATACATATTGACACCCACAAAAGGAATGCCTGCTTTGTTTGCGGCTTCAACACCTTGAACCATTGAAGCAGCATCAACCGCAGCAATAATCATTGCGTCTACACCCTTGGTAATAAACTCCTCAACATGCCCTAACTGTGCAGCGGGATCCCATTGTGCATCTCGAACTAAAAGCGTCACACCTTCAGCTCTTGCTTTCTCCTCCATTGCCTCTGTCATGAGAGTCGCAAACTCAGATAACCAATAAACTGAGTATCCGATTGTAATATTTTTGTTTTCAACCGGAGCTACTTCATTCGATTCTGGAGATTCTGCGGACTCTTGTTGAGTCTGTTGATCTTCTTGCGCGGGTTCTTTTGCCGTATCATTGGAAGCCGCGTTTGGAGAACATCCAACCATTGCCGTGGTTGCAAGGATTACCGCCAAGATCAACGTACCAACAATCTTCATTATTCTCATTCCTATACCTCCTTAAATATTTGCTAAGCATTTTACTGCTTAACATGATGTTATAGGACATTTTATAATCTTACTCATTTTTATTTCTTAATGAATCAATCAACACCGCTAGTATAATAACGACGCCTTTTATTATTTGCTGCGGATATGATGCAACATTCAATAAATCCATACCGTTATTGATAAATCCGATAATTAAGACACCCGTTATTGTTCCTAACATACCTCCAGTGCCCCCCATTAGGCTGGTTCCACCAATAACAACGGCGGCAATTGCATCTAATTCATATCCCGCCGCTACCTGGGGCAATCCTGCACTTAAGCGTGATGTCAGTACGACCGAAGCAACCCCGGTGAAAAACCCAGCTATAACATATGCCGCTAATTTCACTAATTTAATGTTAATTCCCGAAACCCGAGCCGCACGTTCATTACCACCAATGGCATATATATAGCGGCCAAGAGGTGTATACTTCAGCATCAACGCAGAGGCTATGACTACAAAGGCAAGTATCCAAACAGGTATTGGTATCCCCAACAGATCCCCTTTACCGATGACCAGGAAATCCTTATGAACACCTGAAATCGGTTTACCGTTGCTAAATGTAAATGCCAGTCCTCTTGCTATCGTCATCATAGCCAAAGTCATAATAAAAGGCGCCAAATTGAAGAACGATATAAATGTACCAGTAATTAATCCAAGTAATGTTGATACTCCAATTGCTATTATTATGCTTGTCCACCATGCGGTATTTGCTTCATTGGCAACAATCGCAGCAATGACGCTCGACAGGGCAACCACCGCGCCAACGCTTAGTTCAATACCACCTGTCAAAATAACCAATGTCATCCCAGCCGCAATGATACCATTTATACTTATTTGCCGTAAAACATTGATTAAATTTGCAGGCTTAAGAAAAGACTCTGCGGCTATGGCGAAAAATATGAATATAATTAACAGCACGACAACAGTATTGTATTTTACAGCCAGCGATTTAAATCTGCCTTCTTTGTTCTTCGTTATCATATTCTGGTTCATATTAACCTCCATCTTATTCAGAGTACTATTTCAATTTTATTCTATCTTGTAGCTAAATGCATTATATTTTCTTGAGAGATATCTTGACCTGACAACTCACCCGTCGCTCTGCCTTCATGTAAGACCAGAACCCTGTCACACATCCCGACAACTTCCTGCATTTCTGATGAGATAAATATTACCGCTTTTCCATTATCAGCAAGTTGAGATATGTGATTATAAAAGTCCGTTTTTGCTGCAATATCAATGCCGCGAGTAGGTTCATCAAAAATCAGTATATCTGGATTTTTTGTCAACCATTTTGAGAGAACAACTTTTTGTTGATTACCACCACTTAGGGATTCAACCTTCTGCTCCAGTGAACTCGTTTTAATTTTTAAAATATTCACATACTTATTTGACTCCTTTCTTATTTTTGACCAATTTATTAATCTTAAAAAGGAAGATGTAAAAGAATTATAATTCGTTATTGTAATATTATCTTTTATATCCATTGACATAACCAGCCCTTTTAGTTTCCTGTCATCTGTAATTAACCCCATGCTGTTTTTTATTGCCGTTCTAGGATTTTTTAAATACTTTCTGATCCCATTTACATAGACCACTCCGCTTTCAAGCTTTGTTATACCGAAAATTGCTTCAACTATTTCAGTACGTCCCGACCCCATTAAACCAGCTATTCCAAAAATCTCGCCATAGTGAACTTCAAATGATATGTCGCTAAATCTGTCGTACTGTTTTATTTTTTCAACCTTTAAAGCAACATCTTTAAGCTTTGCTTCTCTTTTGGGGAAAATATCTAATATGTCTCTATCCACCATGTTTTTTACCAGTATATTTCTGGGCACATCAGTATAATCGAATTCTGCCACCTTTGTTCCATCACGAAGAACACATATTTCATCAGCTATTTCATATATTTCTTCAAGCTTATGTGAAATGTAAATGATAGAATTCCCTTCATCTTTAAGCTTATTTATTAAACTAAAAAGTATTTTTGTTTCTTCTTCGGTTATGGCTGATGTCGGTTCATCCATTATAAAAACTTTCGAATTATAAGATACTGCTTTTGCAATTTCACACATTTGCATTTGAGCAACCGTAAGATTTTTCATTTTGGTAGTTGGAGAGATATGAAGATTAACAGTATTCAACAATTTTGTTGCTTCTGCATTCATTTTTTTAATATCAATTAATAAACCATTCCTTGATCTGAATTCTCTTCCCAGAAACAGGTTTTCGGCTACCGTCATGTCCAAAACATTAATCATTTCTTGGTGAATGATAGAAATACCATAATCAATTGCAGCTTTTCTATTTGGAAAAGTAACCTCTTCCCCTTGAAAAAATATCTTACCGCTATTGGGCTGTAATTCACCGGCAAGTATTTTCATTAACGTTGATTTTCCAGCGCCGTTTTCTCCCACTAAAGCGTGAACTTTTCCCGGCTTTGCACAAAAGCTAACATCTTTTAAAGCCTGTACACCTGGAAACTCTTTGCTGCAGTGTTCCATTTTTAGAATATATTCAACACTCTCCGGCAATGTAGATCACTCCCCCTATTTCTTTCTTATTTGAATTCAAATATTTATTGTTTTGTATAAATTTCTACTTGGTTTGTTTTATTATTGTGTGTTTAGAGAATATCATTGCGCTTTTGTTTTGTCAAATGTTTTTTTATATATTTCTTTTTATGCTCGACTTTTCTCATTTCTAATCATGTTTTTATTAATTTGGTTGCTTTCATCCAGATTCTGTGATATAAATAACCTGTTTCAGTTTATATCAAAGTGGAGGATAAGATGCTCGCAATCGATAGAATCAACAAAATCGAAGAAATGATTCTGCACAACGGCAAAATTACTATCAATGAATTAAGTAAAACATTGAACGTATCTATTGTAACTATTCGTAAGGATTTAATCAAACTAGAAGAAGTAGGTTGCTTAACGCGTATTCACGGAGGTGCGGTAATTAATAATGACTATAAAGCTTCAGAACCTCTTTATAACTTTACCTCCAAAGAAAAAGCATCTATTGGGCTTATCGCTAGCAAACTAATAAAGGAGGGCGATGTGATTTTTCTTGGTCCAGGTTCAACATGTTATAATATTGC
>CAZNVX010000080.1:0-9695 GCA_964576225.1 uncultured Christensenellaceae bacterium | reverse complement strand
ATTCGAACCTAGACAATACGAGTCAGAGTCGTAGGTGCTACCGTTACACAATTCCGCTATATTCATATAATGTATCCCAGGGTGCCGTCTCCCAGTTTTAACACCTGCCCTAAAAGCAGGTGGGTGCACTGCCGTAACTTCTGCCATCCCGTCCAGTAGACATGTTTACTCAGACCGAACAGACACTACGATTACCGCAAAAGTTATTATAATTGTCAGTCACTTTTTTGGCAAGACTTATTTTTATTTTTTAGTTTAATCCTTCAGCAATTCAAAACTTACATTTGTACAACTACGACGTGATCGGTGACAGAAATCCAGTCCGCAAAGCTGTTCTCGCAAGTATCCTTTTAAGAATTAATTATAAATTAATTGGCATAATAAGCGTAGCCTAAATTAAAGGATGTGTGTTGTGTGTTCGTGGATTATTATTTGATTGCTGCGGCATGGGTAATTACAGCCATTGCTTTGATCATATTTGTACCTAAGAACAAAATCCGCGATGCGTGGGTGATATTCATGTTTAAACTTGTTTCAACATGGCCTTTAGGTTTACTCTTTGTAGAGCTTAAATTGCTTGAGTATCCGGTAAGACTTTTCTCTTATGCCAATAGAACAAGCTTTTCTTTTGAGTATTTCATTTACCCTGCAATTTGTGTGATTTTTAATCTTCATTTTCCACAGGGTAAGAATAAGCTTATCCAGACTCTTCATTATGCCGCATATTGTACCGGCATTACTGTCTTCGAAATATTTGTAAAGGAGTATACAAATATCATCGCGTATACTGGATGGACATGGTACTATACTTGGGTGTCTCTGTTTGTGACTTTCTTAATATCAAGAATGTTTTACATCTGGTTCTTTAAAATTAATAAAAAGGTTTAGCTTCTTGTCAGAAGTCGTAGGTGCTACCGTTACACAATCCCGCTATATTCATATAATGTATCCCAGGGTGCCGTCCGCCCAGTTTTAACACCTGCCCCTAAAAGCAGGTGGGTGTGCTGCCGTAACTTCTGCCATCCCGTCAAAGCGGGCCCGACATCCGTATCCGGACTCGCGCTCCCGTCAAAGTTCTGTAGGTTTAAAACATAGGCGTCAGTCGAACACCGCAGGATATGGTGGGGTTAATTGGAATCGAACCAACGACCTCTACGATGTCAACGTAGCGCTCTAACCAGCTGAGCTATAACCCCCCAAAAGCCGCATTTCATATTATACACAATATCGCAATTAAATCAATAGCTTTTTTCGGCTTTAAAGCGCTGCTTCATATCAGAAGGCCTTGAAAAAGAGCTTAAATGCTGTGCCGTATTTGTCGTATATTTCCATGCCGTCCTGTTGGCTAAAGCGCGTTTTTTTCACACATTACCACCATATTACCTGTCTTTTCCCATCGGGCATACCGCCATGCAAATGCCGCACACGGCGCCGCGCCCCACGTTGCGGTAGGCCTTTTTCATATGTTGTGAGCACAGCGCGGCGTCCACGATATCATCTCGGTCAGCTTTTTGTGACCAGGGTCTGCCGGTGATTGCGCCGCACGGGCACGCGTCCGCACAAGCGCGGCAATCACCGCACAGCGCCGGCTGCATCTCCCCCTCCGTCAGCACCGCGTCCGTCAGCACAGTGGTCAGCCGCACGCGCGGCCCATATTGGTGCGAGATAAACAGTCCGCTTTTCCCGATAAAACCTAGCCCCGCCAAGTTCGCCGCCGTTTTGTGCGGGAAATCACCGGCGATGCCCACACTGTTGGTGGTCTGGGAGGCCGGTATCGCCAGCGCCCGATATCCGCACCGCTGCAGCCGCACAACGCAATGATACGCGCACATATCAAGAAATGCGTTGGCCGTGCGGTAATGGGCAAAGTACAGCTTGGTGGGGCCGCCGCGCACTTCATCCGTCACCGCTTCCGACAGCCGCACGCCAATCGTCACTGCAAACGGCAGCGCAGAAAAACGATCCGGCACAATCCCGGACAGATATGATGTGCCGATAATATCAGCACCCTGCTCAGCCAGCCAGGCCTTCAATGCGTCTGTCATCCCAACCTCCGCTATATATAGTTTGCCCTGTAAATAAGAATACCATATTTGCTGTACTATATCAAAAAATGTGCTATAATAGATTGATATTCGCCTCGGAGGTCGATCCATGCATATTGAAGCCATTGCTCAAAACAAACTGCTTATATTGTATCTGCTCAAAACCATCAATATACAGCTGTCTGAGCTGCAGATACTGCGTATTGTGACGGATAACGGCTGGCTGAATTACTTTGATTTAAAAGAATGCATGTTTGAATTGATCGAAGGCCGTCTGGTTGAGCAGCGTGAAACCCCCAACGGTATGTTCTACGCCATCACCGAGCTTGGGCAGACCACGGTATTCTATCTGGAAAAAGAACTCCTCGAATCGCAGCGCAAAGCGGTGGACGCCTACTGTGCCGCCAACCGGGACGATCTGCGTCTGGAGACGGAGCTTGCAGCAGACTATATCAAGATCGATGAGGGTGAATACAAAGTGATGCTCAAGGTGCTGGAAAACCAGCAGCCCGTTTTTGAGCTGAACCTGATCACTTGGTCAAAAAGCTCAGCAGAGGCCTTTATCCGCAAATGGAAGGACGTCGCCCCTGCCATATACAAAACCGCCTATGACAGCTTGTCCGAATGAGCCTAGCGCTGCGGCTGCCGCGAGAAAGCCACAGCGTCCGGTTCCAGCGCCGCTTCGAGACGGCACCTGTCTCCCCGGATCAGCATCGTCGCCACCTCAAAAAGCGCGCCTGATTTCATTTTTGTGACCCGTCTGACCAAAAATGCCGCCATGTTGTTTGTATCCAGCAGCTTTGCTTCGTCGCGGCTGAGCCTGGCCACCTCATACGACTCGTGGGCGCGATGCGGCGCGTACCCCGTCGTTTCCTGGATCACGTCGTACAAAGACCGGCCGGCGATGTTCTCCCGTGTCAGACCCGGGGCAAGATAAACCGGCACATACACCGTGTCGATCATAAAAGGCCTGTTGTCCGTCATCCTCAGGCGGACGATCTTATAAACGTCGCCCGAGAGCCCAAAGGGAACGCCCTCATCATCGCCGCGAATCTGCTCGAATTCAAGCACGGCAGACGCGCTGTCAATGCCCAGCTCCGCCATCTGGCGCGTGAAGCTGCACAGCCGGGAAAGCGGACGCAGCACCTTGGGGCTGCTCACATAGGTGCCTTTGCCCCGACGGCGCACCACATACCCTTGTGCCTCGAGACACGCGAACGATTGCCGAACGGTCGACCGGCTGATGCCAAGCTTTTCGCACAGCTCCGGTTCGGACGGCAGCAGCTCGCCCTCTTTGATCGTGCCGGCGCGGATCAGGCTTTCGATTCGCGCAGCCAGCTGGGCATAAAGCGGCTTTGCGCTCAGACTGTCAAACGATCCTTCCAGCAATGCCTCAATGCCCATCTCCCTCTCCTTCCGCGTCGGATTTCTGTGTAAACAACATAAAGAGCGCATAATGGCTCATGCGCTCAAAATGGCTGTCTTGACACGGCTTATCCCTGGGTGACGATGCTGACGCTTGCACTCGCGCCAACTCTGTTGGCACCCGCTGCAAGCAGCGCGCACACGGTCGCCGCATCCTTCACGCCGCCGTCAATCTTGATGCCGATGCCTTTGCCGATAATGGAGCGCACATATTTCACGTCCTCCACCACCGCCTTCTTGCCCGTCAGCGCGTTGCTGATCTTCACATAGTCCACACCGCTTTGTTTGGCGAGCAGCAGCGCCTTCACCTTTTCGTCCTCAGTGTAGAGCCCCTGTTCGTAAATCGCCTTCACCTTGGCCCGGCCGCCCGCTGCGCTCATCATCGCGTCAAGATCCTTCTTGGCAGCATCCAGATCACCCGATTTGATGGCCACAATATTAAGCGACACATCAAGCTCGCCCGCGCCGTTCATGATGGCTTCGCGTATCTCGGTCACCTTGGCCGCGGTCGAAGCCGCTGCATGCGGAAAACCGATGGGTACGCAAACCGGTATACCGGTACCGGCCAGCGCCTGTGCCGCGTCCGCCGCCAAAAACGGCGTCGCACAAACGTTGCCAAAACGGTATTTCTTCACATCGGCGCAGCCCTTGATCATCTTTTCGCGCGTCATGTCCGGGTTTAAGAGCGAATGCTCAATCGCCGCCGCAACGTCCGTCATGCTGTAAGACAGCGGCGCGTTAAGACTCTGCAAACCAGCGCTGCCGATGCGCGCGTAAACCTCTTTGGTAACCCGCTCCACGATTTCCTTTACATCTATGTTGTTTAAATCCATGTGTCATCCTCCCCCATTTAAAGGCGCACGATCTTGCCATCATACGAAAAGTGATCCAGCACGCCGCAGATAGTCAGATCCGCAATCAATTCGTCATCCTCAAGCAGCTGCTTGGCCGCGCCGCCATCCACGTTGATGAGCACGATATCGCCCACCCCCGCATGTGCGCCGTCAAAAGCAATCTGCCTGGGACCGATGGGGTTTCCTTCCGTATCGATAAATTCCACCAGCAAAAGCTTATAACCGTACTGGGTCTTGTTCTTGACCGTGGACACCACATTGCCCACGACGCGTCCGATTTTCAAGTTGCGCTCCTTGCTTATTTGCCCGGCAGTATCGACTCAACCTCTTCGTGCGGCCGCGGAATCACATGAACGGAGAACAACTCGCCGACCCTTTTGGCCGCCGCTGCACCGGCATCCACCGACGCCTTCACCGCGCCGACATCACCGCGCACCATCACCGTGACCAGCCCGCTGCCGATCTTTTCCTTGCCGATCAGCGTCACGTTCGCCGCTTTGACCATGGCATCCGCCGCTTCGATCGCACCCACGAGACCCTTCGTCTCAACCAATCCTAATGCCTGCTTTTCCATAATAGAACTCCTTTCAAAATCCCTTTATATTTATATGTTTTCGTTGTACTCATCGATAAACCCCATGATGGACGCATCAAAGGGATTGAGCTTGTGCTGATCGAGAAACGGCATACCCGCCTCTTTGGAACCGATCAGATACACAAAATCACCGTCGCCCGCCAGGCGCATCGCGTCCGCCGCCACGATCGTTTTTGTGACCACGCCGTTTTCAATGACCTCAACCAGCTTCAAGGCCACGCCCACCAGCGCCGGGTCTTTCTGTGTGCAAACGACGCTGCCCACCACTCTGCCGACGTACATGTTACGCCTTCGGCGCCGGCTTTGCTTTGGGCTCTGCTTTGGCCGGCTTGGCGGCGCTCTTCTCGGGCAGTATGCCTTCCACCTCGTCATGCGGGCGCGGTATCACATGCACGCTCACCAGCTCTCCCACTCTTTTGGCCGCTGCCGCACCCGCGTCCACCGACGCCTTCACCGCGCCGACATCGCCGCGCACCATCACGGTCACAAGGCCGCTGCCGATCATCTCTTTGCCGATCAGCTTCACATTTGCCGCTTTCACCATCGCGTCCGCCGCTTCAATCGCGCCGATCAAGCCCTTTGTTTCCACCATGCCCAATGCTTCCTGTACCATGTTCATCTTCTCCTTATCGTTGTGTTTCAAATTTAATATATGGCTTTAAACATATCCGGATGCGGCGACGGTATCACCACCGTATTCGCCATCATGCCGTGGTCTTCCCCCGCGTCCCGCGCGGCCGCAACCGCCGCGTTGGCCGCCGCCACATCGCCCGTCAGCGTCACGAAGGACTTGCCGCCAAGGCCGCGCCCCAGGCGTATCTCCATCAGATCAATGTCCGCCGCTTTCACCGCCGCGTCCGCGCAGATCACCGCCGAAGCCAGCGAGTAGGTTTCAATAATACCGAGCGCCGCCGTCTCTTCCACGTCAGAACAGGCCGACAACGCCGCGATCACCTGCTCGTGCACGTTGGGGATCACGATGCTGTCCACCAGATAATTGCCCGCCACCGGCTCGCCGTCCGCCACAGCGGATTTGACAGCCGACACATCCCCCGCCACCAGCACGATGTACTTGCCGGCGCAAACAGCCTGCGCTGTCACCAGCTCCACCGCGGCCGCCTTGAGCATGGCGTCTCCGGCTTCAATACCCGCCGGTATGCTGTTGGTTTCTATCATTCCGATCGCATTCATGCTGAATCACCTTTCTTACGCCTGTATGACAATCGCCTGGCCGGTCACGCTGGCGACCGTTCCGTCGATGCTTGCATGTATCTTGGCGCCCAAGCTCTTTTCTTTGATATCGGCTATCAGCGCGCCCTTTTGCACCCGGTCTCCCACCGACACCACCGGCACGGACGGCGCCCCGATATGCTGCAGCAGCGGTATCGTGACGGTCTTCACGCCCAGATCGCGCTCGTCCAACGGCGCGGGCATATCATAATCCGCAACACCAAGCCGCGCGATCATCCGTTTCACCGGCACGCGTGTCATCGCGATGTCCCGATGCGGGCTGCCTTTCACTTCCTTGCGCGGTTTGTAACCGGAATTCGTCAGCCCCTGCTTCATGTTCTGCATCATGCGCGACGGCTTCAAACCAAAGTTGCACGCGTAATAGGTGCAGATGCCGCAGTCGCAGCACGAGAAGACACCATTCGGGTCTCCCAGCAGCGCGCCCTGACCCATGGCCGCTGCGCGCATCGCCTTGTGCGGTTCCACAGCGAGCCCGAGCGCGTTGCGCGGGCACATCAGTGTGCACATATTGCACTGACAGCACACCGCCTTGGCCATGCGGATCTCTTGCTCGGTGTTGGGCGTTTTCTGCGCAATCAGCTTATGATTGCTGCGAAACACCAGCACGCCGCCCGTCGTCTTGGTGATCGGCGCGTCCCAGTCATCGCACAGCTTGCCCATGGCGGGGCCGCCGATAATCAGCGTATAGCCATGCTCGCTGGCCGGGCCGCCCGCCGCAGCCACCAGCGTCCGAATCGGCGTGCCGATGGGCACCTTGAACGTCGCCGGATTGGCCACCTCGCCGCCCACCGTCACGTATTTATCCGTCACCGGCCTGCCATCCAGCGCATCCGATATATTGATGAACGTATTGACGTTGTTGACGACAGCGCCCACGTCCAGCGGCAGCCCGCCCGTGGGCACCACGCTTCCCGTGATGTCATAAACCATCTGCTGCTCATCGCCCGCCGGGTAATAGCTTTTCATCAGGTGCAAAGACAGCCCCGGTTTGCCCTCAATCGCCTTTTCCATTGCGTCCACCGCGCGGTAATAATGCGCCTTTAAAGCAATCACCCCGCGGGATGCCCCGGTTGCATTCATCACAGCCTGCATGCCGCGCACGATGGCGTCCGGGTAATGCTCCATCAGCTGCTGGTCAATACGCAGCATCGGCTCGCACTCAGCGCCGTTGGCAATCACCACCTCGGCCTGGCACTTCACCTTGATGTGTGTCGGGAAACCCGCTCCGCCGGCGCCCACGACGCCCGCTTCACGGATAAGTTCTACCACGTCCATTTAAACCCTCCCGCAGAGCTAGATGATACGGAAACTGCCGTGCAGCACGCAGCGCCGCGCGCGCGTAAAGCTCCGCGCACTGGTCAGCCCCTCGCCTGTGGGCGTGGCAATGGTCAGTGTCGTAAAGCCTTCACCCTTGAACCCAAGGCCCGCATAAGAGGGCGCGTTCTTGACGAATATCGTGGTGTTGAGCGCTCTTGCCGCCATCGACAGGTGCGTCACGTTCTGCGAATGCATCATGGCGCTGTGATGGCAGCCCGCTTCAGCTGCTATCGCCTTGTCGATCGCTTCCTCGATCGTCCGCACACGAACAACAGGGAGCACCGGCATCAGCATTTCGGTGACCACCAGCGGATGATCGTTTGGCACGTCGGCAATAACCAGCCTCGGCTTCCCCGTATAGGATACGCCGCTGTCGCGCAGTATCAGATCCGCGTCGCGGCCCACATAATTCCTGTTGATCACATAACCGAAATCCTTCTTGATCAATACGGTGTTGATGATCTTATTGATATCATCGCCCGATACACGAAACGCGCCGTTCTGAACCATCAGATCCATCAGTTTGTCGGCAATATTATCGAAAGCGAACACTTCCTTTTCAGCCACACACAGCACGTTGTTGTCAAAGCTCGCGCCGTCCACGATGTCTCTGGCTGCTTCTTCGAGAATCGCCGTATCGTCCACAATCACAGGCGGGTTGCCGGGGCCGGCCGCAATCACCTTCTTGCCCGTCTTCATCGCGACCTTCACAACAGCCTCGCCGCCGGTAATGGACAGTATCGGTATGTCCTTATGATTCATAATGATGTTGCCCGTCTCCACCGTGGGCTCCTTTACCGTACAGATAAGCCCCAAGGGGCCGCCCGCCGCCACGATGGCCTGGTTGAGCACCCGCATCGATTCGATGGATGTCTTCTTGGCCGCCGGATGCGGGTTGTAAACCACCGCGTTGCCCGCCGCGATCATGCTGATGGAATTGTTGATCACCGTCGATGACGGATTGGTGGAGGGGGTGATGGAACCAACCACGCCGTATGGCGCCATTTCTGTCAGCATCAATCCTTCATCGCCCGACACCGCCTGCGTCGTCAGATCCTCAATACCGGGCGTTTTGTTGGCCGCCAGCACGTTTTTCCCGATTTTATCCTGCACGCGGCCGTAGCCCGTTTCCTCGTTGGCCAGCTTTGCCAGATATTCCGCGTTATCGAGCGCCGCCTTGCGCATGGCCGCGATCAGCTGCCCCCGCTTCTCAAGCGACATATCGGCCAGCTTGCGCTGCGCGCTTTTCGCGGTGGCGATCGCCTCCTCAGCGGTATCGCAAAGCCAGCGGCTCGGGCTGAAAGCCGGCTCTCCGGACGCGCCCGGCGTGCCAAGCGCTTTTAATGTTTCCGAGACGATTCTGGATATCTGTTCCTGCGTCATTTCCATACGTTTACACCCCTCACCGTATATTGTTCATCCGAAATAAACCGGAAGGCTTATTCGGGCCGTCTTTCATTCTTAAACTTCTCGAATATTTTCTCGCCCTTGAGTTCCACACTGTCGATGATGGCGATGATGGACAGGTCCACCGGCTTGCCGTCCGTCAGCGCGGTCTGCCGCGACGAGCTGCCGCCCACGCACATCACAACCTCGCCTTCACCGGCGCCCACCGCGTCGATGGCGACAATCGGCTGCCCCTTTTCCGCAAAAGTGGCGATGTCGATGGGCACCACAAGCAGCAGCTTCAAGCCCGCAAGCCTGTCAGATTTGGTCGTGCTCACCACATTGCCTCTCACTCTGGCCAGTATCATACCCTATCTCCTTCTGAATCCGTTATATATCGATCGCGATGCCCTTTTCGGCGGCGGCGTCCCTTGCAAGCGGGGTGACAACCGCGCCGGGGGCGCATTGCAGCCGCGTGATGCCGCGCCGCGCCGCTTCGTTGACTTCAAACTCCGTGATCAGCGCGTAGCCTTCATTCGGTTTCTCACCGAGGTATTTGACCTCCGCGCCCATATCGCGCACCGCGTCCACAGCGGTAATCACCTTTTCAAACAATGTGCCGCGCTTGAAGCTCGGCGGCTGAAAATCCAGCAGCACCGTGGCCTTCTTGCCGTCCAGCAGCGCCTTTTCAAACACGACGGCCGCAAAATGAGCATCGTCTCCCGATGCGACCGCAGTCAGCAGCGACAGCGACGGCGCAACCAGAACCACCTCTTGTGCATCGCGCAGCGTGCGAATCAGCGCTTTCTTGTCCTCCGGCGT
>CAZNVX010000079.1:3469-9705 GCA_964576225.1 uncultured Christensenellaceae bacterium | reverse complement strand
GGTGGCCGGCGCGGGATATGAGCCCATCCGGGCGGCCTACGCCAGGGATTGGTGCTGGGAGGCGCCGGTGGTCCTGGTGGTGTGCTCGCGGCCGGCGGCCGCCTGGACACGCGGCGACGGTAGGTGCTATGCCGACGTGGATGCCGCCATCGTGATGGATCATATCATACTGGCGGCCACAGATTTGGGACTTGGCACGTGCTGGATCGGCGCTTTTAACCCGCAGGCCGCGCGCGAGGCGGTGAGCCTGGGGGGCGGCTATGAGCCGGTCGCGTTCACGCCGCTGGGATATCCGGCCTCAAACAGCCCGGTCAGGCAGCGCAAGCCGCTGGCGGATATGGTAATTTATCTGTAGCAACTGCGGTTTATTATGAGTTAAGCATCAATGAAGCGGTGTATGGGGGATGAATCGTGCAGAGCAATCAAACAGGCGCAGCGGTTGGTCAAACGGAGTTGATGGAGCTCACTGCAAAGAATGTGCGGGTGCTGTGGTCGAAAACATACAATACGGAAGGCAAGCCGGACTGGACGCATATATTTCCATATTATCATGAGAACATCGTGTTTTGGGATTCGGTGCAGAAGCTGGCGGGCATCGAAGCATTTACAGCCATGTGCAGCCGACTCACAAAGCGCTGCCAATCGCTGAACATGGATATCCGCTCCATCATTCGGGAAGACGATGTGATATTCATGGACTGGACGATGACGATGTCGTTCCGCAGATCACCCAGCACACCGATATATGGCTGCACACGGCTCAAGCTGTGCGAAGACGGGCGGATTATGGAGCAGCGGGATTATTACGACCTGTGGGGAGATATATTTAACGGTATACCGGGGTTTCGGCGGCTGTACCGCAGTTTTATGCGCAATTTTTTCGGCTGACGGAGGAACAATGAAATTTGAGATGCCTGATGAGCTGATGTTTTTGCGTAACCGGAAAGCGGTGCAGCACGTTACAGACGCACGGCTGGACGGTAAAGTGTGCATTGTGACCGGCGCGACGGCAGGCGTGGGGCTGGCGGTGGTGCGGCGGATGGCCAAAGCCGGTGCCCATATCGTGATGGTGTGCCGCAATGCACAAAAAGCCGAAGCGCTGCGCAACCATCTGGCGGCGGATTATCATGTGCCGGTGGATGTGTTGACGGCGGACTTTTCCCGCCTTGAGCAGGTGCGCGCCGCTGCCGATACCATACTGGCGCAATATCCGCGAATAGACGTGCTGATCAACAACGCAGGTCTGCACACCACCAAGCGCACGCTCACGCCCGAGGGCTATGAGACGGTGTTCTGCGTCAATCATCTGGCGTCGTTTTTGCTTACACACCGGTTGCTGGAGCGCATGATTCAGAGCGCTCCGTCGCGCATTATACAGGTGAACTCGGAAGGGCATCGCTTTGGCGGCCTGGATGCGGACGACTTAAACTGGGAAAAGCGGCATTATACCGGCCTGAAAGGCTACGGTGCTTCCAAAACGGCGCAGCTGCTGACCGTGTGGGAATTTGCCCGTCGGCTTGCGGGAACGGGCGTTACCATCAATGCAATGCATCCGGGAGACGTGAAAACCGACATTGGCAGCAACAACGGCCGTATCTACCGATGGTTTTCGCGCCATGTCACCGCGCGCTTTTTAAAGGATGCGAGCATTTCCGGCGAGGCACTGCATTATCTGGCGGCGGAACCCGCGCTCAAGGATGTCAGCGGGCTGTTCTTTCATTTAACGGTCGAGGAAAAACCGGCGGCGCACGCGCTGGACGACCAAGTGGGCAAACGCATCTGGGCACTGAGCCTTCAGATGACGGGGGAGGCGCCGCCGCCTAGCGCCTGAGCTGTTTGACAGCCGCGTCGGCCGCCAGCTTGCCGGTGAGTATGGATATAGGCAAACCGGACGGGCTGAAAGACCACTGGCCTGCCTGAAGCACATGGGGCACCGGTGTGAGCACGGACTTGGCAATGCGGGTCATGCGGCTGACAGCCGGAACAGGATCGTTGGTGAAAGCCCAGCCGGTGATGGCGCCTTCTGAGTTGCCTGTCCGCTTTTCGATGGTGAGCGGTGTGGAAACAAACCGGTTGGTGACACTGTCTGCCAGGCCGGGGAAGATCGTGCTGCTGAGCACATCGATGATGCATGCGGCGCAGAGCTCTTTGAACTCATCATACCAGCCCATACGGGATATGTGGCTGACAACCGCGTAATCGATCAGCGTGCTGATGATCAACCCTGTTTTCCCCGGCGGCGCAAGCTGCTCATCGCGCATCACCGGAAATGATATCTCAAACGTTGTCAGCTTTAAGAACTGACGCAACCAGTCGGTAATTGCCGTTTTGTCTTCCGTAAAACCATCTTCTTCTTCATTGCTGATCAGGCCAAGGCCGACATGAGAAAGGCCTTTCTTATATGGCGTATAAAAGAAATGTGCGCCGCAAATGGACTCGAAGGACTGCTTGTCGCGGTCGGCTGTCAGATACAGTGTGAGCACGGAATCTCCGCCGACTTTATCGGAAACGGCGTCCTTTTGTTTTTGCACGCGCTGATGAATCCTGCCGTCCTTGATCGCGCGCGCATCGAGCATCTGATAGAATTGCTTGATGTCAGACGCCCAGAGCAGCTTTTTATAACCGTAACGGCCGCCGTGTCCGTCTGTGACCTGCCGCTGCTCAGGATCCACACCGATGACGTGTGTGCCGGTTCGGATGTCACCGCCATGGCTGCGAATATAATCCGTCAGGCTTTTGACCAGCGCGCCGGTGCCGCCTGTTGGATACTGATAATCCAGATAAAGATGAAAATAGCTCATCGCAAAGAATGCCGGTGTTTTCCGGAAGAAATGCTGTGCGATAATATCGATCAGTGTCTGGTTATCGGTGAAACGGCGCAGGTAATCTTCCACGGGCATATTCAGTTTCTGAATTTTTCCGATCGTGGTCAGATACTTGAACATCCAGGGAAGTATGGTTTTGCGCAGATAGTCCTTGTCTTTTTTCAGGTCCAGAAACAGCGGGTTATCGATACCGTACAGCACGTCCATATAGGTCATGATTCGGCGCACATCGGCAATGATCAGATCGATATCCCGTGCGTTGTCCGGGAACAGGCGCTTTAGCATGGCCTGATAGTCCTGCAGGCTGTCATCTGAGACGAGGTGGACAATATCGCGCTCAATACCGATTGAGACGTTGTTTTTAACGAAATCGATATCAAGCCCGAGCTGCCGCAGCATCGGGAATACGATGCCGGAATTTTCGATGGCGCGGATGCCGCCATCGAAAGTAAACCCCTTATAATCGAAAGAACTGACCAGGCCGCCGGGGGCGTCCTCCTTCTCGCACACCAGCGTTTGAAGACCGCTGCGGCATAGGTATGCCGCGGCTGTCAGCCCCGCAACCCCACCGCCGACCACGATGACATCATAATCCATGGAATACCCCCTCTTTTGACAGATCCGGCTATAAAGGTTGCCGGATGAGTCAGCATTCGATTATATGCAAATGATTATTATTAACAAGAATTATAGTCAATAAAAGATACGATGTCAATTCAAAGACAAGATGTGTCCGGTCTTAAATATATGCCTGCGGTTATCCGTGACACAGCCGACGGCCTCGGAGCTTACGGATTCCGGGTGTTGTTTCGACATTTTTCGCTAATAAGTTCGGTTGTATCCGTTTCGACTCGACATTATAATACATATGAATATGGACGGTATGGACGGGTCAGATGACCGGGGGGTTACGATGGGTGTGATCAATAAGCTCCGTGCGCTGCGCGGCGAGAGGAACCGGCGCGTTTTGAAAGCATACCAGCCGGTGGGGCGCACTGTGGGCGCGAATCCGGCACAGCAGACGCTGGCGGAGGTTTATCCCGGGGCGGTCGTTACCGTTGACAAAAACTTTAATGTGGTCTATGCGAACGCATTCGCAGAGACACTGTTGGGCGCCCTGCCGCCGGGTACGGGTCTCGGGCAGTTTTTTTGCGCGCAGGATGGGCAGCGCCTGCGGCAGGAGCTGGCCGCGTTTGAGGGCGGCGATACACGCGGATTTTTGAGCGGCAGCTTTGAGACACAGATCACTGGACGCGACAGACGCCGTTTTGACGCCGAGGTGAGCTTTTGTGGGCATACAGAACCCGCCGGAAGTGTGTGGGTGTTGATGATCCGTGATATTTCGCTGCACAAACGCACGGAAAAGCTGGCCGCGCGTCAGGCGGCACTGCTACGGGCCATCAACCGTGTTTACGACAGCGCGGTTTCCTGCAACACCCACGAGGAGCTGGCACAGGCGTGCCTGGCTGCCGCCCGGGATGCAACGGGAAGCCAGGCCAGCTGGATGCTCGAATTGGGAGAGGACGGGCGGCTCCGCGAGGTTGCCGTCAGTGGGGCTCCGCGGACGGATTCCCGCATCAACGATAAGCGCGCGCATGCCAGAATGGAGACACCGGATGCGCTGCATGGTCTGTGCGGCAGCGTGGTGCGCAGCGGTCAAACACTGCTGACCAACGATCCGCCGTCGCATCCGGACAGCGCCCGCAAGCCGCAGGGGCCGGTGCCTGTGTCTGCGTTTCTCGGTGTGCCGATCATGTGTGACGGCAAGGCGACCGGGCTGGTTGCCGTGGCCAACGCGGCAGGCGGCTATCACCGGGCAGAGCAGGAGATGCTCGAAGCGCTCACGCCGGCAATTCGGGAGGTATGCCGGCGCAGGCAGGCCGAAGAAAGCGCCCGCCACAGCGAATTTGAACATACGGTGCTTTCTCTGGCGACAGAGCTCGTTAACATGCCGCTCGACCGGCTGGATGACGCTTTTGGCAAGGCCATGGAGCATGTCGCCCGGTACTGCGGAATGGACAGGGCGTCCATCTATGCGTGCGACTGGGAGCGACAGATAATCAGGCGGCTATACGGCTGGGACAGCGTGCGCCGCCGGCCCGGCGAGAAAAATGATATCATACCCTTCTCGGGCATACCCGAGATCATTGAGCATCACAAAAACGGGAAGCCGTTTTATGTGAACGGGATCGAAGATACGCCTGCCCACAGCCCTTACAGAGCCACGATGCGATCAAGAAAATCCGGCGCCACCGCCAACTTCCCGCTGATGTTCGGGGAACGCGTGATGGGTACGGTGGGCTTCAGCACAGCCAAAGCCTGCAAGAACTGGTCCGCAGCCGAGCTGGCGGCTGTCGAGATATTCTGTCAAATGATCGCCAGCGTGCTGGTGCGGCGGGAGCGCGAGCAGGCTCTGGAACAGGCCAACCAGATCAACCGGCTGATGCTGGACTCCACATACGACGGGGTGGCCATGGTCAGCCGAAACGGCACCGTGCTGACCGCGGGCAGGGTTTTTGCGGCCCAGTTTGGCAAAACGCCGCAGCAAATCGTCGGCACCAACATGCAAAGCTACAATCAGGAGCAGCGGCATGCGGCATTCGCGGCGAAAAGGGGGCAGAAAGACCGCCGTGTGTTTGACACAGGCCGAGCGGAATCATATGTGGACTGCCGGGACGGCGTCTGGCTGGACACCCGCATCTGCCCGGTGGTCAAGGACGGTGAGATCGTTGCGGTCACCATTTTCTCTGCCGATATCACGGACAGGAAGAGAGCCGCGGAGGAGGCGGCGCGGATCGCCCGCCTTGAAGAAGAGGCAGCGGCCATGCACCAAAAGGAGCGCGAGTATCTGGAAACACTCGACGGCGCCACCGACGGCTCGTGGATTATGGATCTGCGCACGTTCACAATCACGTATTCAGAGCAGTGGCTGGCACGTATCGGGCCGGAAAAAGCGCGCGGGCGGGGGTATGCCGAATACGACGAAAACCTGTCGCGCGTACACCCGGATGACCGGGACAGGGTGCATCAGACACGGGTGAAGCTTGTAGAATCCGGACAACGTGTTTTTGAATTGGAGTACCGGTATAAAACGGCGGACGGCGCGTACATCTGGCTTCTGGACAGAGGCAAGATAACCTATGACGAGAGCGGCGCAGCAATAAAAGCCTACGGCACATCCTTGGACATCACCAAAAGGAAAAATACCGAAGAGGCGCTGCGTGAGAGTGAGCTGCTGCTGCGTACGTTTATGGACAACGCGGCCGACTTCATGTTTATCAAAGACCGGGACAGCCGGGTGGTGATGGTGAATGAGGCGTACGCTAATGCGTTTGGCGTAAGCCTTAGTGACGTGATCGGCAAAAATGATTATGATCTTTACGGCGATACGCTGACGGCCAAAGAGAGCCT
>CAZNVX010000079.1:0-3459 GCA_964576225.1 uncultured Christensenellaceae bacterium | reverse complement strand
AGTCCGGCTGCGCGCTGGTCTGCGAGGAGTCTGCGGTGACGAAGCACGGCGTGAAGACATATTCGCTGTCTAAAGTGCCGTGGCGGGACACCGGCGGCAATATACTGGGCGTTCTGGGCACCGCGCACGATATCACCGATATAAAGAGCGCGCAGCAGGCGCTTGTGGAGACGGTCAGGTCACTGCAGCGCAGCAAAGAATGCATCGAGCTGCTTTACGAGACCACCGCCAAAGTGTTGAGCAGCACCGCACCGCGCCGCGATATTGACGAGATCTGCTGCAAAGTGATGCATTTTCTTGACTGCGATGTGTTCCTGAATTATCTGACGGAGGGGGACAAGCCGTGTCTGCGCCTGAACGCCTGCGCCGGCCTGGCCGATGAGCAGAAAAAAGAGCTTGACCCGCTGCCGTTCGGCACGTCGGTTTGCGGCAGCGCGGCGCAGACTAGAAGGCGCGTTGTGGCGGAGAGCATACAGGCCTCGGACGACGTGCAGACGAAGAAGCTTAAAGCGGTGGGTCTGCGCGCCTATGCCTGTCACCCGCTGCTGGCGAACGGCTGTGTGACCGGCACGCTCGCCTTCGGCACGCGGGTACGGGACAGCTTCACCAAAGAAGAGCTGGCGCTGATGAAGACGGTGGCGGACAGCGCTTCGGTGGCAATTAACAGAGCGCAGTCTGAGGAAGCTCTGCGGGCCAGCGAAAAGAAATACAGGACGCTGTTTGAATCGATGGACGAGGGGTTCTGTGTGGTCGACGTGATATTTGAGGACGGCGAGCCGGTGGATTACCGATTTATTGAAACCAACCCCGCCTTCGGCAAGCAGACCGGCCTGAGCGATGCGAAAGGCAAAAGGATGCGCGCGCTGGCGCCGGATCACGAGGATTATTGGTTCAAGATTTACGGCGAGGTGGCGCGGACGGGAAGGCCGGTCCGGTTTACGAATCAGGCAAAGGCGCTGGGCCGGTGGTTTGACGTGTTTGCCTTTCAGACGGATGAGCAGCCATCCTCTCATGTGGCCGTGCTCTTCAACGATATCACGCAGCGTGTCAGGACGGAGAAGGCGCTGCGGCAAAGCGAGGCGCTGCTGCGCGACATTATTGAGGGCACGTCGGATCCTGTGTTCCTCAAGGATACCGACGGGCGTTTCGTGGCCTGCAACGCCGCCACGGGATATATTCTGGGCGTGCCCGCTAACGATCTTATTGGGAAGCGGCTTGATGATGTACCCGGGCACAAGGAACCGGCCCGGGCGATCACGCACGACCGCATGGTGATTGAAACCAACACGGCGCACAAGTATGAGGAGAGCATCCTTACACCCGAGGGCGTCCGTATTTTTCACATGATCAAAACGCCGTGGCGCGATACCCAAGGCCGGGTGCGCGGCCTGATCGGCGTCGCGCGGGACATATCGGACAGAAAAAGGACGGAGGAGGCGCTCAGGCAAACGGCGCAGAAGCTTGAGGAGAAGAACGCGCTGATCACCGATTTTTTTATCAATATTTCGCATGAATTCAAGACCCCGATTTCCGTGCTGCAACTGGCGGCGGAAATACTGGAGCAGCACGCCAGACGTGAAAGCCTTGACCCGCAGCTGCTCGATAAGTATATCGCGGTCATGAAGCAGAATACGTACAGGCTGTCCCGGCTGGTGGGGAACCTGCTGGACATCACCAAGATCGACGCCGGTTTCATGCTGCCTATCATGGAGCCTTGTGATATTGTCGTGTTGATCCGCAACCTCGTGGGCTCGGTCAAGCCGTTTGCGGCCAAACGAGGACTCAAAATGGCGTTTCTGTGCGGTGTGAAGAGCAAAGTGGTCGAGACGGACGCCGATTATGTGGAAAGGATTGTGATCAACCTGCTGTCCAACGCCATCAAGCACACGCCAAGAGGCGGCGTGGTGAATGTGACGTGCGAAGCCAAGGGAGGCAGCATTGTGCTGAGCGTGCGGGATAACGGTGAGGGCATACCGGACGACAAGAAAGAGATTATTTTCAACCGGTTCCGCCAGGTCAACAACTCTCTGGCGCGCTCAAACGAGGGCTGCGGCATTGGTTTGTCGCTGTGCAGGTCACTCGCGGAACTGCTGGGCGGGCGCGTCTGGCTGAGCAGTGTGGCGGGGCGCGGCAGCGAGTTTTTTGTGAGCCTTCCGGCAACGCCGGCAGCCAAAGCCCCGGAAAACAATGCGCAGGCGGATACCCTTCAAAGCCGGATACAGACGGAATTCTCGGATATTTATTTCTGACAGGGGTGTTTAAGCGCCGGACTCCTGCTTTCTCACCGCGGCGCCCATCGCGGCCGCCAGCCTGTCACAATCAATTGGTTTGACAAAAAAACCGGAGGCGCCAAGGGACATGGCCTGTTTGATGATGGTGTCAGTCCCCAGTGCGGAGATCATAAATACTATGGGTTTGCTGCCGCTGTCGGCCAATATCCGGAGCAGCTCCAGGCCGTCCGTACCCGGCATCACGATGTCGAGCAGCAGCACGTGCACCTCGGTTTCACTCAGCAGCCGCAGCGTCTGCGCGGCATTATGGGCTATGACCACGACCTTAATGCCGGGATAGAATTCCAGCCGTTCCTTGAGCAATGCGGCGAACTCCAAACTGTTGTCGGTGATTAAAACGCGTATCGGGTCAGACATAGATGTATACCTGCGCTTTATCAGTATTGTTAAGGTTACGTTAATTCTATCAGATGATAAGCCCGTTGGCAATCAATACAGGCTGAAAAACATCAGGCTGAAAAACATTCGAATATTTGCAGGAAGACAGAAACGAATTAAGGGGCGGTAGCCGTGCCGTTCTCTTTTTTCATTGCTCAAGGCGCACGTCAGCAAACGCAATCTCAACCCTTTGCGCCAGAGTCAGCCCCTCCTGCGCGAATGGAGCCGGCTCTGATGGGGCGGGCAGCACGGGCAGCTCCACAAAAAAACGGCTGCCGAACCCAGCACGGCTTTCCACGCAAATTCGCCCGCCCAGCAGCTCGGCAAGGCCTTTTGTCAGCGAAAGCCCGATGCCGCAGCCCTGCTGCGCGTGCGTGAGCGTGCCGGCGCGGCGAAAACGGTCGAAGATTACACCGATCATATCGGACGGAATGCCCTCGCCCTCATCCTTCACACAAATCAGCAGGCTCTCGGGTGCGTTTCTTAAGCTGACCGCCACGCTTTTGCCGGGCGGCGAGTGTCTGACCGCATTGGACAGCAGATTGAGCAGTATTTTGATCAGCTTTTCGGTATCCGCCGGTATGATGCGCGCAGGCTGATCCGACGAGAAGGTGATGCGCACACCGGTGTTTTGAACATGGCTTTGCACAGCGTCGACCACGTCGCCGGTCAGCGCCACGACATCAACGGCCACCAGATTTGGTTTGTCAAAGCGGGCGTCGATTTTTGTGATGTCGAGTATGTTGCCCACCAGATGCAGCAGCCGGTATACATTGAGCCGCATCTCACC
>CAZNVX010000078.1:0-9712 GCA_964576225.1 uncultured Christensenellaceae bacterium | reverse complement strand
GAAAAAACCGTCAACGGCACCACGACCAAATTCAACCTCGTGGGCAGCAACATCACATGGCAGAAGACTGGTACAAACAATCCCATATATTTCGTGTACGATTCCGGCGGCAAGCTGTGGGCGATGAAGTATACTGACGGCAATACTTACTTCTATATCCGCAATGCTCAGGGCGACATCATAAAAATTGTTAACAGCAGCGGCAACGTTGTGGTAGAATATGCCTATGACGCACGCTGGGCGCGGATAACCAGCTAACGCGTATATTTGTAGATGTCATTGGAGTATAATATGGAATGTAAAGAAAAAAATGGAGCTAACTTCTTTAAGTTTTATAAAAATGAATTCTTATTTAATTTAAATAAAGAGATTGGATATAAAACTATAAATAGGGGGTTATTAATTGAAGCAAATTTATTCAAAAACAGATTAGCTAATGAAATTAGCCTGATAGTTTTTGGACATATCTTAATATTGTCGCTAATTTACTTTTTTAGAGTATTCTCATATCAAAACAAAATATTTATTTTTTTAGCGCTTTTATCATGTGGTATTGCCTTGTTAGGTTCATTAATACTCCTGGACTTGATTTTTTTAATGATAAGATATAATAAGCTATCTTTTAATGTTTCAAATTGCTCGTGTTCGAATTTAAAGCCTAACTATTATGCATATTTAAAAAATTTATACGCATCTAACATAAAATGTGATCTATGTCACATTTGCTTTTCGAACCCATACAGAAAAAGGAATCCGGCTTTAAGAGTAGTGCTCTACTTACTGTTTTTCACAGTGATTATTGCATCACATTACCTAATTAGTAATTATGAAGACGCTTATCCATATATAAGGTTAAATAAAGCATATATAGGGGCTACTATATATGTCATGGTTTCTTTGGTGATTTGGTTTAAAGATATTATAATAAGTATAAGCTATTTTATTAGTAATAAATCTTTTACACAAATCAATTGAAAACAATAAATTGGAAAAAGGGCGGTTTGTGATAGAACCTACGTCCGCAACGCGCAGGGCGACATTATCAAAATTGTTAACAGCAGCGGCAACGTTGCGTTAACCCCTGATAGGCAAACCCAATTAATTGTGATACAATAATTAACATATACAACAAGGTGGTTTCGAAGATGGAAAGTATTAAATGCAAACAAGATCTGCGCGCCGTTCTCGCTGCGTTTCCGGACGAAACGATGCGAGAATATGAAATCAAGTCAATAGATATCATGCTTCACAATAATGACATAAATACGGAGTGGCTGATCGAGTTAATCAATACGCCAATAGAATGCAGCGCGGAGGAGGAAAAAATCGCTTTTGCTGCTTTTTGCATATTGTGCGGCTTGTATAGGCGGTTTAATGACTATACGAAATATTTTGATTTATTGGTGCGTTTCGAAAATCGGTTCAGACATCACATATTCTATGGGCACCTGAAGCTTCTTTACTACAATGAAACAGGCGTGCAAAACAATCTGACGGAAATATTGAAACTAGCGCAAGAAAATTACAACAGAATGCCCTTCAATATTGGCGTTCAACATGCGCTGGCTTCTACTGTTGCCTGGGCGTTTGAGGAGACAGAGTTCAACCCAGAAGAGATGCCTGATCAAAAATGGATTCGAATCGGCATCGAGGCTGTGGAAAAAGCCATTTCAATTGACGGGAATTATGCAAAGTTTTATCTGACCAAGGCGAGGCTGTATTCTCTTCGCGGTAACTATGATTTGGCTCTTCAGTTTATCAAGGAAGCCATTGATAAAGAGGATTCCAAAAAAAGCGATTACCCGTTAAGAATAAATAAGTATCTTAAATATGAACAGATCTTCCGGTCGAAGAGAAACTTGGAAAAAATCGAGCTTTCCATCGATAAAAGAATCAAGCACGAACTGGACGATCAGATAGAATCATATATTGATAGAATTAACGAAAAGCAGGACGAGTTAAACACTCAGACATCAGAGAAAATATCAGAGATCAAGAATGCACAGATACGAAATCTCGAATTTTTAGGCTTGTTTGCGGGCATTATTAGCTTTACGATTGGAAGTATCGGTATTGCAGCGGCGATGGCAAGCGTATCCTTTTTGGGCGCAGCCGGGTTGATTATTGTTTTGATGGGGGCCCTGCTGACGGTTTATTCTGGTTTTGGGATTATACTGCATGGCATAAAAATGGACAAAAGCCGATATATCATAGCATTGGTCTTCGGACTTATATTCACAGCGGTTGGGGCGTTTATATGCTGGAAATTATAGATGTGATTAGAGAAAAAGGGAATAATGCATGCGAAGATGCGATCGGTTTTAGCCATGCGCATATTTGTGTGATAGACGGTGCATCTGGTCTGTCGGGAATCAATGTGACTGATGGATTAAGCGACCCGGCTTGGTTTGCTCAAAGGGTCAACGCTTTGCTTGCAGAGAAAATACATGACCCCAGTTTAACAATTCAGCAGATGTTAACGCAAATTTGCAATATATGCCTGAATGAGTACTTGGGTTTCACAGAAATACACAAACTCGAAACGCCGCCTGATTCACCCTCGGCCAGCCTGTCTTTATTGCGTGTGTGCGGTCAGTCCTTGGAATATTATGGGCTTGGCGACTGTGTGTCCGTTATTGAGTATAAGGACAATACGTCAAGAGTGCTTCATGACGATACAATCTCCCGGTTTGATAACAACGTGATAAAAGAAATGGTTAGAATTCATCAGGAAAGTGGCATATCTGTATTGGAAGCGCGAACCCGCTGCAATGATTTGCTGATAGAAAACAGAAAGAAACGGAACCAACCAGACGGGTACTGGACCCTCGATATAGAGGGCCGGGGGTTGGCGCATGCCACGTATGAAAAGCTCGAATACAATCAGATCAGTTCCTTATCGGTGTTTTCAGATGGGTTTGCCCAGCTGGTTGATGTATTTCATGTGTTTAAAACTTATGAAGAATTGCATGCTGCGATGAAGAAAACACCCCTGGCTGAGTTATATAGAATGCTTGTTGCCATTCAGAACAGGGATCCACATGCCAATAAATATCCGCGCTTTAAATTGCGTGATGATGCAAGCTGTGTTATTGCGAAAACCAAGGACGACAGATAGGACTAATTAGACAAGCGTGTGCCGGCAATCATACTGAGCAAAAGCATCTCAGTGGATTCATATTTTCTAAAAAAAATCGTCTGCTTAATAGCAGACGAATGATAAATCTATGCTTTTATTGTAGCTTCGCGTTAGGTCGCCTAAGGTGCCAAGGCTTATTTTCTGGATTGGAGGTATTCCTCGCCCGAAAGTGTTTTTACAGCCTCAATCTGCCATCCTTCTTTGCTGAAAGCTGCGTCAATAAACCGTATCGTATCCTCCGGGGCGTCCATTAACTGCTCTATTATCCTGAGCAGGTTGCGTCCGTCAATTTGCGCCACCTCCGCCCCGACCAGGACGTTGACGTCCGCGCCGAAGTTTTTCGGCAATTGCATCTTAATATCAGGATTGCGGATAAGGCCATTCGGATATTCTGCGAGCTGGTTGTCCTCGATATGCAGGACGTATGCATTGCCATCCCCGTATTGACTGCTTCCAAGGTGTTCAAGATACAACACGATATCTGCCTGCCCGTCGCCGCTCAAATCTCCGGTGGATACATGCGATATCCACATTCCCGGATATGTCTTTTCCGCATAACCTCCATCCGGAAGCATGACTTTTAACAGCGTATACGGATCTCCGGTGTAGTCTTTGTTTGAGAACTCATTGAAGTCTTCTGCGGATACAAAGGACTCGGCTGGATCGGACATGGTTTTGGCAGGAGGCTGTGCCGACGCAGGTTCCTCCGAGCCTGATGCGCTTGTTGCAGAAGGTATGTCAGCAGGTTCCTCTGCAGCCCCCGTGTTGAGGACTGCGTCAGTCTGTCTTCCCTCAACATCTGCATTTGCGGCACCAAGCGCCACACTGCAGCCGACCAGAATCAGCATCAGAATAAGTGAGATAGCAATAGTGAACGCGGTTTTCTTTTTGTAGTTCATAATACTCATCAACCTTTCTTTTAATTCATGTTTTTCTTCACACATTGTCGTTGTAATAACGCCAAATGCGGGGCTTTTCCCTGCAGCGACGGCTAGCAGAGTTTCTCCATAATCGCGGCGCTGGGTCTCATCGCTCATGTTTTGTATGACTGCTTCATCGCACGATAGCTCGCAGGTTCGGTTGATTTCCCGGCGCACCCATATCATCAGTGGATTGAACCAATGCACCGAGCACACCAATAGCACGAGCCATTTATAAAGCAAATCCTTTCTGCGGTAATGAGTCAGCTCGTGGCTTAATATATGCCGAAGCTCATTATGCTTGCCATCGTCCACAAACACCGCTTGCGGGATGACGATACAGGGTGCAACCAAACCGATCAGCATAGGAGTTTCAATATGCGGGCTGCAAACCAAAGACACACGCTTATTGCCGCCAAGACTATAGAATAACGCCATATCCGACGGGGCTGGAGAAAGGCAGGTTTTTCGAATGGACCGGGTAAAGCGCAAGTAAGCGATCAGAGAACGGCTGAAATGGAATGCCGCGCCGAGAAGCCAAAGGATAACCAAATACTCTGAAGCAAACGGCCAGGCGTCCAAAGGTTCCGAGCGGAATGGATTGGCAGAAGCGGTTTCATCCGTTTTGAAGAGGGCCTGTTCCGAAGATGCTGTGTTCACAACATGGGCACTTTGAGTATTGTTTTGACCGACGGCTGACGTGTCCCCGGCGCTATGGGATGAAACGGCGGCGGATGTCGTATGAGTTGGGGTTGTATGAGAAAAAAGCTGATTCATCACACTTGCGTCCACCGTCATCGGCAATACAAGACGAAGCAGCACAAGCAGCCAAATGTAATACTGAAACGCTTTGGATACGCGGTTTTTTAGCAATGGGCGCAAAACCGCCAGCGCGATTGCCAGAATAGAGCCGGATAAGCTTAATGACAGAAGGATTCTGACGACATTATTCATCTTTTTTGCCGCTCCGCAACATATTCTGCAGTTCCATAATATCATCAGGTGTAAGCTTTTTGGTGGATACGAGTGATGCGATCAAATTTTTAGCGCTGCCCTTATACAGCCTGTCGATGAATAGCTGCGTTGTGTATTCGTTATATTCTTCTTCTGATATAAGGGGGCTGTAGTAGTAAACATCCCGTTTTATTTGTGAAACGACGCCCTTGTTCTGCAAGCGATACAGCAACGTTTTGGCAGTCGAACTCTCCCAGCCCGTTTTTTGTTGAATTGCTTTGCGGATTTCCGATACGGGCAAAGCGTCTTTAGCCGCCCAAAGGACACGCATCACCTCAAGCTCAGAATCGGATATTTTCTCGGCGAGAATATTCATGCCATCAACCTCCATGAGACTACGCGTGTAGCCTGCTCCTTCGCTCATAGATTACATCAGTAGCCTATGGCTGTCAAGTATTTTTTTTGCCCCCGGGGAGTTTTGGACAGAATGTTTGCGAGGTAAATGGTCTGATTCAGAATGATTCACACCCGATTGGAAGAACTACATGTGACGGAAAGGACAAATATATACCGGGAAATTGCTTGGATTTTTTAAGAGGCTAATAGTTAGAGATCGCTTTGAGCGCAGGGAATTATATGAATGCAGCTTTTGAGATGGGAAGATGAAATAAGCTAGGGTAGGAATCCAATCCCTGGATATAGAAAAGTGTACCGTTTTCTGTGTTCGCAGTAGTGTCCGGCGTGATGATAACAACGAGCCAATTTCCATTGATCAAAGGGCAATGATCTGTCTTGTTGGGGTGATGGGGTCAAATGGATTCGGACAAAAAGAGTTATTAAAAACCAGGCTTAAAGGTTATTATATGATTGGCGGTACTGAGGCATTGTACCCTGACTTCATATATGACATAATTTTACCTTTAGTCATACAATTTCACCACGGAAATGATTCACATCACAGGGATCTCACAATTTAATTGACATTATGAACAAAATGAACTAATAGAATAAAAATGGTACATTGTCAGAAATATTAGCGGATACAGAAAGAAATGAGATGAGCATGAATAAAAAAGCGGATAAAACCGAATACGAAGAAGCCTATGCGATTAGCACGGATAACATCACATCTGTCCGGTATCAGGCCAAACTGCAGCTTGCCGCGTCAATGCCATCACCTTAATTTGGCTCCCGCGTGTGGGTGCACCCCGATAATTGATGTGGGTACTCCACGCATTTTCTTCTGGTTGATTTATGTACGGATGGGATTACAAATGTCGTTTTATTGCCTATTTATGGTCTTATCTGAACGCGACAAAATTGCCATATGGGATAATAGAACAGGCCTGTCGCCCTCTATTTCGCGGATTAATTTTACCAACTAATAAGAATTTACCATTTTTATTGTTCTTTTTGAGTTGGGTGACTGTATGTCGGGTTAACGCATATTTCAACCTTTTAGTCGGTAAACTATACCTTTATTTGAAAAGTTGATTATAAATTATAAATATGATACCATTTTACTAGATGAATTAACAATTACGGTCAAATTTTGAGTCGTTTGATGTTGAGGAAAAATGAAAAAAGACAAGCTGAAGGTTCTTTGGGCAGCCAAGACAAAGTACCCTAAAAATTGGGGTATAAAGTCGCACAAGCACGATTGTTATCAGCTGTTTTATATTGTGACGGGAAGCTGCGAGTATACTATTGCCGGAAAGACGATTGATGTGAGCGAGAATGACTATATTCTTGTTTTGCCGAACGTTGAACATTCTATGCATAAAAACCACAAGAGCCTTGTGAGAATGATAGATATAAAGTTTTATCTTAGCGGTGCGCGGATTCCCGAAAAACTAGAAGAAATTGTAGGAACAGGACAGACACCTGATTCAATTAGATATTTCTTCAAGCTAATCTCAAACGAGATAAAGAACCAGGATGAATACTATAAGGAAGTTGTGGAAGCGTATACGTATATACTTGTATTAAAGCTACTCTCAAATTCCGAGAAAATGAATCCACCGCAAATCATCACTGAAATTGAAGAGGACGGATGGTCGAAGGTATGCCACGATGTGGCACACTATATTGACAGTAACTATGCTAACGAAACCACGCTGGAGGATATATCAGACGCCTTAGGCTACAACAAAAATTATCTTTGTAGCACATTTAAGAATGAAACATCCCTTACTATTATGGACTACTTGAGGCGGCTGCGAATAGAGCGGGCCTGTGAGATGATCGAAATGTCGGATTATACATTTAGCCAAATCTGCTTTATGGTTGGGTTCAAGAGTGTTCATCATTTTAATAGAATATTTAAAAATATCATGACGATTACGCCCAGCGAATACAAGATGAATATTTCAGAGCGCAGCAGTGCGGTCATTCAAGACACATTCAAAAATACTGATAACTATGATGCAAATTGACTTAACCTGGGGTTAGGTGGAAAGCCCAAAATATTAGAGTATCCATTTTATCGGTGCAAGCTTATACCCTTGTCATACATTAACTATCGACAAAACGAACTGAATTTCAGACAAATACAACGCCCTACGCTCAATATATAATGTATACACAGTTAAAGATTTATCAGCTTCAATTCAGACAAAATCATAATACGTTTTGCAACAGGTTTTAAGGAGTGAACATAATGGGAAGGAACCAACAAAACCTCTTATTAAGAATTGAAAATTGCTCAAAAGGCTTTCCTGGTGTTCAGGCTTTAAAAAATATTGATTTGAAACTGCACGAGGGTGAAATACACTGCATTGTTGGAGAAAATGGCGCAGGGAAATCCACTTTAATCAAGATACTTTCGGGTGCGTTACAGCCGGATACTGGCAGGATCGTTTACCTCGGCAGCGATTACAAGAGCTTTTCACCCAAACAGGCGCAATTATTGGGGATACAGACGATCTATCAAGAGATTGAGCTGATTCAGTACATGACAGTTGCAGAGAATATATTTCTTGGGCATGAGAAATTCCTTATTAATTACAAGGAAATACGAGATAAAGCGGCAATACTGATCAAGTCTTTCGGCGTAGATATTAATCCAGGAGACCTTATTACTGATCTGCCCATCGCTCAAAAGCAGACTGTGCAAATCTTAAGGGCGCTGGCTATGGAAGCCAGAATATTGATAATGGACGAACCTACAGCTTCATTCAGCAAGAGTGAGATAAAGCATCTGTTAAACATGACCCGGAGCATTGCAGAGAAAGGTGTGGGCATCATCTATATATCGCACCACCTGGAAGAGGTGTTTGAGATACACGATTCTATTACGGTGCTGCGTGATGGTGAAAAAGTGGCTTGGCATGGAAAAAATGAGGTGTCCGCCGATCAATTGATCTGTGAAATGGTAGGCCGGTGCACGGATATGTTTTACAATCGTGAGAAAGTGCCTGTGGACAAGACGAAATTCATTGAGTTCAAAGGTTTCAAACGGGGGGACAAAGTCAAGGACATTTCGTTCAGGGTATACAAGGGTGAAGTGCTTGGTATATCGGGCATGGTGGGCGCGGGGCGCACCGAACTTGTGCGCGCGATATTTGGTGCCGACAGGAAGGACGGCGGCGATGTATACATAAACGGGCAGAAGGTGATGATAACGTCGCCGAGGCACGCCGTGAAAGCCGGTATGGGTCTGATCACAGAAGACAGGCAACGATCCGGCATCATATTACGTCATACAATCGAAACGAACATATCAGTGGTACATATGAACAAGACCGGCGGAATGTTTATGAACACAAAGAAAGACCGGGGAAATATCGAGGGCTTTATTGACAGGATGAATATCAGAACGCCTTCGCTGCAGCAGGTCACCAATAACCTGTCGGGAGGCAACCAACAGAAGGTAGTACTCGCTAAATGGTTGTATGCCAATTCCAACATCATTATTTTTGATGAGCCCACCCGGGGTATTGATATTGGTGCTAAAGAGGAGATATACAAGCTGATCGTGGAACTTGCCAAAGAAGGAAAATACATCATCATCATTTCGTCCGATATGCCCGAACTGATTTCAATGAGCGACCGCGTGATTGTAATTCGCAAGGGTGAGTTGGTGGGAGAGCTCGACGGAAGCGAAATCAGTGAAGAAAACATATTATCATATTCTATTGGAGGCGCAATATGAGCGAAAACATGCAGAAGAAAAAACGTTTCCGAATTAATAAAAATGACCTGCCGCTATTTATTTTGGTCGGGATAATCATACTGGCATCAATTGTACTGACTGTGATAGAACCCAACTTTCTTTCCAGTATGAATATTTTCAATATACTGCAGCAAAACACCGCGCTTTGCCTGGTGACTCTTGGGGCGGGTGTGGTGCTCTTGTCGGGCAACATAGACCTTTCCGTGGGAAACCTGCTTGCAGTTTGCGCGGTGATCGCAGGCAAGCTGGTGGTGGAAGGGTATACGGACATGTCTGTTATAGTCATGACTCTTTTGGTTGGTCTCGTTTTTGGTATGATCAACGGTATCATCGTCACATACTCAAAGGTGGATTCTTTCATCATCACATTGGGACTGCTCAGCATTTATCAGGCGCTTGCGTTGATACTATGCGGTGGCAATAATGTATATTTAAAAGGGGCTTTCAGCGCACTGGGTAACGATAAAATCGGGGGAATACCGCTGCTCATTGTCATTCTTGCGGTGATTACGGTGGGCATGATAA
>CAZNVX010000077.1:3776-9737 GCA_964576225.1 uncultured Christensenellaceae bacterium | reverse complement strand
ATGTTCTTGCCGTCCAGCAGCGCGCCCTGCTCCTTCTGGTAACGGGTCAGCACCGCGCTGAGTATCTTGGTAACCTTCTCGCCCCAGGTCAGCGCCCGAAGGCTTCCCCGGTCGGCCTGCGCCGCGGCTGTCTCAAAGGCGGGCGCGTAGCTTTTCAGGTCTTCGCGAACCATGCCGCCCACATCACTCAGCGCGCCCGGCAGCACCCCGCTCTTTTGCTGGTAGTGGTCGGACAGCGTGGCAAACAGCGACGCCTCCTCAGGCCGGTACTGCTTCTCACAGCCCCTCGACAGGTTGGCACACAGCGCGGAGAGCTGCGCGTCGGATAGTTTCTCCATAAGGCACCCCTTTCCTTCGTCACGTTGGTCTGCGGCGGCCGGATTGCCGCATGTTAATGTCATTATACGACATGTTCCCCGGGCTTTCAACACAGGCCGATTACTTGAGCTGCCAGTTGCGGCATGTCTCGGATACGCTGAACGCGAACCCCATCTCCTTGATACGCGCGCCCATCGCCTCCTCCCTTTTTCACCAGTCCGTCGCTGCCTTCATCATGCCGCAAGCCATTGTCGAATCCACGGCTTATGAATATAATTAATAATAATTACGAATAAGCCTTGCCATTGCGCAGACAAAGTGTTATAATACGGAAAACAACAACCGGGCGGCATCATAAAAAAGCGGCTTGAGGGAACAATCCCTATCAACATATTTTTATGGAGGTATCATATGAGCAACAAAACATTGGGCAATCTGATGGACGCCTTTGCGGGCGAGTCACAGGCGAACAGGAAGTACACCGCTTACGCGAAGCAGGCTGAGGCGGAGGGAAAAACCAACGCGGCCAAGCTGTTCCGCGCCGCAGCAGACGCGGAGACCATCCATGCCATAAAGCACTTTGAGGTGGCCGGAAAGGTGGGCGGCACGGCGGACAATTTAAAGGACGCGGTGGCGGGTGAGACGCATGAATACAAGGAGATGTATCCGGACTTTGTCAAGGAAGCCGAGGCCGAGGGCAACAAGGCGGCGCTGCGCTCGTTCATGTTTGCGATGAAGGCGGAGGAGGTGCACGCGCGGCTGTATCAGGAAGCGCTTGACAACCTGGACGAGGGCAAAGAGGTGTATTATTATCTGTGCCCGGTCTGCGGCAACATTGAGAAGGCCGTGCCGGACGCCTGCCCCATCTGCGGCGCGCCGGGCAAGATGTTTATCAAATATTAGACAGCATAAAAAAACGAGGATATAAAGCCCGGGCATGCCGACTGGCCCCGGGCTTTTGATGTTCAGTTTGGCGTTGCATGGCAGCGAAACGGTCTTATTTCACCAGATCAGAGACCCCAAACATCAGGGCATCAGGCACTTTGCGCTGACCCGTCAGCGAGCCGCCGTATTTATTGATGTTTTTACCCATAAAGCTCATCGTGGCCGAGCGGCCTCCGTCAAGATTATACGCCACCTGGCAGCCATACCGCCCAAAGACATTGGCCAGTTCCATCAGCGTCATACCGGCGCTGTAATTCTTCTGTCTGCCGTCCACCACAACAAGTATATAATGGTTGGGAGCTATCATGCCGACGGCTGTGCGCGGGTTGCTGCGCCTTAGCCGGTGCCGGTCGAGCCCGGGCTGTATTCTGCCGCCGTCAATCAGCGTTGGGCCGAATGAAAAGGTATTCTTCACGCCGCTATCGAGAAGCTTTTGCGGCGTGGTCGTTTTCGGTTTAAATACCCGAAGCGACCCGTCGGGATAAAAGGCGAGCGTGTCTCCCTTGGTGTTGTTCAGATATGTTACCCCGTTGCGCATGATGATGCCTTTTCTGTTCTTGTCTGCTCTTTGCATATAGTCGCCGTTCACAGCAATGACGGCTTTATAGTTTTTGGCCATTGTATGAAGCGCCAGAGACGACCCGCCGGGCTTGCCCGGGTTGGCAAACCCCATGCGTTCGCCGCCGCCTGCGCGGGTGACGATTTCAGCGACGAAATACGTTTTTGGCCCGTTTTTATCAGTGACGCGTTTGATCTCCACAAAGAGCGCGGACGAGCGGTAAAGCCAGTACCCGGCCGCGGCATCTTCCACAACCTCCTCCTGGCCCTCTTGGGCAAACCAGGAAGAGCTGCCTGACAGAGCCGCCGGAGGACGCATGGCCGGTGCGGATGCGAAAACCGGATGCGCCGGGGGCAAAGGCGATGCTGGGGCGGCAGATGCACTGGCGGGCGCAGCGGCATGAGCGGGCGCGATGAGACCGCAGCCGATGATAATCACTAGGGTGAGAACAAGCAAGAACGCTTTTTTAATAAACATGATGATGACCCCGTATAGACGTTAATGCAATACGGATACGATATATGTTTATTCAACGATTGTCAATACATGGGGATAAACAGGCGATCAAAATGGCCGGCATCATCTGCCGGCCATCTTATGTATGTCTGGCAGTTGTTACCTGAAGTCGACGATCACCTGGTTGCTGCTCTCGTAGTTCACCTTCCAGCTGGGGATGGCGATGGAAAACATCCGGCACAGCGCCTCAATGTCTGCCTTGACCTGCTCCACATTGCTGCCCGACAGAGAACTGACCGCGCTGGCCGCCCTGTTGTACAGCGTCCATTCGCGGCCGCCGGGCAAATACTTCCGGTATCCCGGCGGTGCGGAGGTCAGCTGCGCCATACCGGAGCTGCCTGCTTCCCGACCGGCCAATGGCAGCGCCTCTGCCTGCAGGACGACCGACAGCCCGCCGGTATCCGGTGTTGGTGTGGGCGTCTCCGGTGCCGGCGTGGGTGTCGCCGGTGCTGGTGTGGGTGTCGCCGGTGCCGGCGTGGGTGTTACCGGTGCCGGTGTGGGTGTCGCCGGTGTCGGCGTAGGTGCGGGTGTCGGCGTGGGCTCACCGAATATGGGCAGCTTCGCATCGGCGTCCAGCCGCGACTTCACCTGTGACAGCACGCCCTGCGCCCGTGACCGCACCACAGGAATCTGCATCCGGTTCCATTTGGCGACGGCAGCCGCGGCGGTGTAGTCTTTGTAGATGTCCACATCCACGCCGTATATCTGCTTGATCAGCTTCACGCGGGCCTCCTGATCGGTCAGCACGAAGTTCCAGTTGAATATGCCGTAATTGTAACGGCCTCCCATGGCGTGCATGCCGATATTGTCGCTGTCCACGTGGTAGGCGAACGCCGCCAACGCGGCCGTCTGCGCCAGCGAGGTGTTGGTGTACATGTTGCCGTCAAAAGCGTCCAGCAGGCCGGGGATGCCGGTCAGCAGACCGTTGTGTTTGATCTTCTCAAATATTGCGATCAGCATTTTTTTCTGCCGCGCAATGCGGTTTAAGTCGCCCGCGTCCGAGACGCCCTTGCGCACGCGCAGGTAATCGAGCACGGCCTGGCCATCCATGTCCTGCACGCCTTTCGTGTAGCTGCGCCCCTGCATTCTAAAATCCATCTCCAGGTCGAATGCCTGCACACCGCCAATGGCGTCCACCAGCTGCTTGACCGCGTTCATATCCACCGCGTAGTAGTAGTCGACCGGGATACCGCCCAGCATCCATTCGGCAGCCTCGCAGACCTTCTCAAAGCCACTCTCGGTAGGCCAGCCGCCGCCGCAGTCGATGGACGCGTTGAGCTTGTATATGCCCTCAACGCCGGGAATCTTGGCGTAGGTATCGCGCGGGAGCGATATCATGTCCACCGCGCCTGTCGCCTTGTTGACAGCGAGCACAATCATCACGTCCGCATGGAAGTCCTTTTTTCCGCCCCATGTGTTTCGCTCCTCGGCATGATCCACGCCGATCAGCATGATATTGACGATGTCCTTTAAAAAGCCGGTATCCGCCTGCGCGAGCAGCGCGTCATACGGGTCAATGGTGGGAGAGGGGCTGGGTGAGGCCGGGTCGGCCGAAACGTGGTCGTCGGCGGGCTGCTCCGTTTTAGGGGGCGGCGTCATCTGATCCGCCACGTTTTTAAACTGTGCCATCGGGTTTTTCCAAATCGAATACGCGTATGCGCCCACGCCAAACAGCATCAGCACCAGAGCGCCCACGATGCAAAGCACAATAATTTTCTTACGGCTCAATGGCCTGTTTTTTGGCTTTTGACCCGACGGGGATGCACCGCCAACCACCCTGTCGCCCTTTTCGGAAAGGCTTTCCGCCGCTTCGGTGGCCTCCGCGGAGGGAATATCCTCTTCATCCGCTTCGGTGGCATCAGCCGCGAGAAGGTTTTCCGCCGTGATGGTCTCGTCCGCCTCGGGTGTCTCCGTGGCGGCAAGGTTTTCTTCCGAGATGGTCTCTTCCACCGTTTCGGTGACCCCCGCCGCGTAAATGTCCTGCGGCAGGTCTTCCTGCTCCCGATCAGGCTGCGTCGGTGTTTTCTTGCCGAATCTCCAAAACACTTTTTTCATGACAGATTTTGCGCTTCCTTTGTGAATTATCTATGCAAATGACCGCATCAATCGGCAGCCATTGCCGCGATACGCCTTTAACAGACATTTTACAGGGTTATAACAGGCTCTTGTCATTGTTTAGTATAATACAATCTTTGGAAAGATTCCAGCGGTTTTTCCATAACAGAAAGAGTGTTTACATTTTCGTTATTATTTTTCAAACTTCTGTCAAAGCAAATGACAACCGGCATGGCAGGGGCGCTGCTGGAAGGCAAAAAAAGGAGCCGGCAAACCGGCTCCCTGAATAAAGGATTAAAGGTCAGTTGAAATCCACAAAAATCTGATTGCTTTCTTTTTCGTAATTGACACGCCAGTTGGGCACGCTGATGGAGAACAGGTTGCACAGCGAAGCGATATCCGCCTTGAGCGCAATGTTGGCCGCCTTAAGTGCCTCAGTGGAGCTGTGAGATCGGAGCGCAGCGCTCTGGCTTTTGGCTCTGTTGTACAGCGCCCATACCGGGCCGTCCGGCAGATACTGCCGGTAACCCGCCGGAATCACGGAGGTGTTGAGCGCGGCGCCCGTTTTGCCGCCGGAGGATTTGGCAAGCAGCGCAAGGCCGTCTGTGGTCACGCTGCCGTCCGCCATCGGCACCACCATGGGCAGCATCTCAACTGAAGCGGTTGTATCCGGTGTGGGTGTGGGTGACGGCGCGGTCGTGGGTGACGGCGCGGTCGTGGGTGACGGCGCGGTCGTGGGCGACGGCGCGGTCGTGGGCGACGGCGCGGTCGTGGGCGACGGCGTGGGTGTCGGCGGTACGTAGACGGGCAGACTCGCGTCGGCATCCAGCTTGGCCTTCACCTTCGCCAGTACCTCCTCCGCCTTTTTATGGATCACGTGCGCCTGCATGTTCTCCCAGCGTGCGTTGGCTGCGGCACTGGTATAATCGTTGTATTTTTTCACGTCAACGCCGTAGATTTGCTTGATCAGCTCCACGCGCTTGTTCTGATCCGTCAGCACAAAGTTCCAGTTGAATATGTTCTGGTAATGGCCGCCCATTGAATACATGCCGATGCTATCGCCGTCCACGTTGTAAGCGAACGCCGCGAGCGCGGCTGTCTGCGCGATCGTGGTGTTGGTGTACATGTTGCCGTCGAAAGCTTCGAGCAGGCCGGGTATGCTGGCCAGCAGCCCGTCCTTTTTGAGTTCGTTGAATATCGCCACGAGCATCTTCTTCTGGCGGTTGATGCGGTTGAGATCACCCGCCTGCGCGATGCCCTTGCGCACGCGCAGGTAATCGAGCACGGCCTGGCCGTTCATATCCTGCACGCCTTTGGTGTAGCTGCGGCCCTGAATCTTAAAATCCATCTCGAGGTCGAAACGCTCGACGCCGCCGATGGCATCCACCAGTTCCTTGACTGCGTTCATGTTCACGGCATAATAATAGTCCACCGGAATGCCGCCCAGCATCCATTCGGCGGCCTCGCAGACCTTTTCAAAACCGGCTTCGGTGGGCCAGCCGCCGCCGCAGTCGATGGATGCGTTGAGCTTATAGATGCCGTCCACGCCGGGTATATCGGCGTAGGTG
>CAZNVX010000077.1:0-3766 GCA_964576225.1 uncultured Christensenellaceae bacterium | reverse complement strand
CGGGAGCGAGATCATGTTGACCGCGCCCGTGGTTTTGTTGACGGACAGCACAATCATCACATCGGAATGGAAAGCCTTTTTGCCGCTCCACGTGTCCCGCTCCACCGCGTGATCCACGCCGATCAGCATAATGTTGACGATGTCCTTTAAAAAGCCGGTGTCGGCCTGAGCCAGCAACTCCTCGTACGGGTCGATGGTGGGAGAGGGGGAAGGTGCTTCGGGGTTGTCTGGATCTGCGGAATCGCCACCTTGGGTGGTCTGCGCGGAGGGCGGCGGCGCGGTGATCTGATCCGCCACATTGTTGAACTGCGCCATCGGATCATTCCATATCGAATACGCATATGCACCCACACCGAATAACAGCAGAACAATTGCGCCCACGATAGCCAATACCGCAATTTTCTTTGTGCTCCAGCCTCTGCCCTTTCCGGACTTCTTAGCGGCGCCCTTGGCTGTATCGTTTATCTCGATATGATCCGGGCTGCCACCGGAATCTTTGTCATGTGCCGCTCCCGCGTGGGGGACGCGGTTTGTGTCATCAGGCCTTTTTTCCATGGTTATTGCTCCGTCTCTTGTTTGGTTATTATGCGTTATCCGGGACAGTCCGTCACCGGTCACATCTGCTGTGAAATAATGATCATTATAACTATAATACAGTCTATCGACAAGTACCAACATTTTTCGACTGGCTGTCCGAAAAAATTACAAGTTGATTATGTTTTTTGGAACCGGCCTGACATATGACGAATCGAAAAGCGAGGAAGTTCCCGCATTGCCGACAAAAAAAACCAATATATTTTTGATACCACTGGAACAAAAAAGCAACCGAGAAAACACAACAGGGCTGCCCACGTCAGGCAGCCCCGTTGTCGCAAACCGCGTATGCTTTTTTAGCTGCTGCTCAGCTGGCTTCTTATCTGCTGCACTTCGTTGTCGTCCGCCATGGTGGCGGGTTGATAGTAGCCTTTGGACTGCGCGATCTTGTAAAGCTCGTACTGCGACGTTTCGCAGTTGTTGCGGATCTGCTGGATGGCCTGCCGCAGATTCGGGTTGGAGCATTCGGAGATCACGGTCGCGTAAGTGGTCAGGCTGGCTTTCACCGAGCCTAAGGCATCGTTGACCATGGCCTTTTCCTGTATCTGGCCGCTCTGAGATTGATTTTGCATATGCTTCCTCCTAACCTAAAAATGACATCAGCTGCTGCTTGGTTTTCTGTGCGTCCTGCGCAGATTTCTCGAAATAAGACCTGACCTGAGGGTCGGTGCTCAGCTGGGCGTAGGCATTCATTTTTGCAAATGCCGTGTCGTGCGCCCCGATAAGATGGCGGAGATTCTGAAGCTCCTGTTTGTTGAGTTGTGACATAAAAGGACTCCTTTCAATGATATTCACAAGCTTAGTATTCTTCAAACAGCATGCAATATTCAGGCGTAAAACAGGGAAAGCCGGAAAAAAATTAAAAAGATGATCACTTTTTTTGGACAGCGCGCAGCGTTTTGACGCGCCCTTTGACCAGTGACGCGGCCATGGAACACAGCGCGACGCCGGCGGCGGTTAAAAACGTGAGTCGCAGCGCGTAAACAAACACTGCCGGGTCGTCTTCGGTGAGCGCGAGGCTGCCGGCCGCGCGTCCGGAAAACAATGAAAACAGCGCGCCCGAGAGCGCCACGCCAAACACCATGCCCACATTGCGGGCTGCCGCCAGCAGGCCTGACGCCACGCCGCGATGCTCCGGCGGGGCGCTGCTCATCATTGCGGTGTTGTTGGGAGTCTGAAACAGCCCCGACCCAAGGCCGGTGACGGCCATCGAGACCACGATGACCCATAGCGGCGTGCCGACGTGAAGGCGGCTTAACAGAAACAGCCCTACTGCCATCACACCCATACCGGCTGAGCTTAACAGACGCGTGTCGTGCCGGTCCGATAACACCCCGGCGGCCGGGGCAACGGCCAGCGTGGCCAGCGGCATTGGCATATAGAGCAGCCCTGCCATGGCCGGGGTAAACAGGCGCACCGTCTGCAGATAGAACGGTGCGAGAAACACCATGATGTATTGCGCCATATAGCTGAGCACGGCGGCCGCCAGGCTGGCTGAAAACACACGGCTTTGGAAAAGCGACGGTGCCAGTATGGGGCAGCGCGCCCGCCTTTGATGCGCGATAAAGCCCGCGATCAATGCTGCGCCGCCCAAAAGCAGCAGCCATAAGACGCCGGGCGCTTGGCCCGACCCCGTTTGATTCAGCGCGAGCAGCAGCAGCAGCAATGCACCGGACAGCATCACACTGCCCGGTATGTCCAGCGGCTCGGCCGGCTTTTTCCGATCCGGCGGGACATACCGAACGGCCATCCATATGCCCACGATGCCCACGGGCAGGTTAATGAAGAATATGCTCGGCCAGCCGAAAGCGCCTGTCAGTGCACCGCCCAGCACAGGCCCGGCGGACAGCGCCACCGCCACGGCCACAGCGTTAACGCCAAACGCACGCCCTCGCCGGTCACCGGGGACGCCTGCGGCGATGATGGCAGCGCTGGTGGCGTACATCATGCCCGCGCCCAGCGCCTGAACCACGCGCATACCGATCAGCGCACCGATGCCGGCGGACAGGCCGCACAGCACGGAGCCGGCGGTGAACACGGCATATCCGGCAACGTAAATTTTTTTCTGCCCGAAGATGTCGGCCAGCCGGCCAAAGAAAAGCAGCACACCGCTGATGACGAGCAGATACGCGGTGATCACCCATTCCACCGCGGACATATCCGCCGCGAAAACCTGCCCGATCACCGGGGCGGCAATATTGACGACGCTGGCGTTCAGAGCCGCCATGAACGTCCCGAGCCCCACGGCGGTCAGCATCAGCGTCTGTTTTCTGTGCATGCGGGGCAGCCACCTCCTGTGCATTGTCGCGTTCGCTTTTTGCGCGCATAGTGACAGTGTTTGCCGAGCGGCGCGTAATATGCGCGGCGGCAGGTATGATGATGGGATTCCTTTGCAAAGAGAAAAAGGATGCAGTATAATAAACGGACAGTTTTCAATTTATATCCGGAGGTTTTGTGTTTGGAAAAAGGTTATTGTTTGGGTATCTACGAGAAAGCGCTGCCGCATGCGCTGGGTTTGCCGGAAAAGCTGGCGGCGGCTAAGGAATGCGGCTTCGATTTTTTAGAGATCAGCATCGACGAAACGGACGAGAGGCTTTCGCGTCTTGACTGGACGGCGGCGCAGATACTTGATCTGAAGCGCGCGTGTGTGGAGACGGGGATGCCGATACGCACCATGTGCCTGTCCGGCAACCGCAAATACCCGATCGGCAGCGCCGACCCGCAAACAGAGCAACGCGGCGTGGAGATCATAAAAAAGGCCATCGGTTTTGCCGCGGAGCTCGGTATCCGCATCGTTCAGCTGGCGGGCTATGACGTGTATTACGAGCCGTCCACAAAGGCCACAAGAGCGCGTTTTGCAGAGAACCTCAAGGTGTGCGCGGACATGGCGGCGCGCGCGGGCGTGGTGCTGGCGTTTGAGACCATGGAGGTTGAGTTCATGAACACGGTCGAGAAGGCCATGCACTTCGTCCGCTTGATCGGCTCGCCATATTTGCAGGTGTATCCGGACACGGGCAACATCACAAACGGTACGGACGATATTGAGCGGGACATACTGACCGGACGCAGGCATATCGTTGCCGCGCATTTAAAGGAGACCAAGCCGGGCGTTTACCGCGAGGTGCCGTATGGCACGGGGCATGTGGATTTTGACCTGGCCACGCGCACCTTC
>CAZNVX010000076.1:5570-9741 GCA_964576225.1 uncultured Christensenellaceae bacterium | reverse complement strand
AAGAACTGGCCGCGCGGTTTGTGGCCGGCGTCAAGGTGCCGGTGTGCCTGGCGGGCAGCATCAAAAGCTTTTCGCGGCTGGACAAAATGCTGGAAATCGGCCCTTGGACCTATACGATTGGCAGTGCCTTCTTTGAGAAGGATTTCGGGGATATGTCCTTTGCAGAACAGATCAAAGCGGTGCATGATTACATGCACAAGTAAGCGGGCGGCGCAAGGCTTGCTCAAGCCTTGCGCCTGCCTCTGTGAAAAGGAGGGACAAAGACGGTTGTCCGGATTAACCGGCATCATGTATTCTAACAGATAAAATTTTAGAACAACTGACATCCCTGCTGCGATTTACATGCATATGACGCAGCAGGTGTTAGATCTGGTTTTATTGGCCGTCATTTCTTGGGTGGTATCGGGGGCTGCGGAAGGATGCCAAATTGACCCAGTTTACGCATGAGCGAAATAAAAAGGAGAAATAAGTATGAAAAAATGGACGATAACTGTTGCGTTTTTATTAGCGGCAGTGTTGCTGTTGGCCGGATGTGCAGCACCGGCAGATTCCGGCAAAGAGAGTGGCCCGGTTTCGGGAGGTCAGACAGAGCATACCCACAAGGCGGATTTTGAATATGTAACGCCGGAAGGATCCGAGTCGGACATTAACGGCTATTATGTGCCGCTGGGTGTTGACTGCAACGTCACAGTCCGGGAAAAAGGCGGAGACGTGAAGGTGGAAGACGACCACGACAACACCATGCCAAAGCCGGACAAAAAATACAAAATTGGTTTCAGCATTTATTACACTGTGGATGAAGTGGGCGCCATGTATCTGTACGCGATGGAGAAAGCGGCCAAGGAGGCCGGCGTGGAGCTGCTGATCAATGACGCGAACTATGAGCAGGACAGGCAGGACACCGCTATCGAGCAATGGATACTGGAGGGCGTGGATGGTGTGATCATGACGCCGTGTGACTTCACAGGCGTTAAAGCATCGCTAGACGCGCTGTACGAAGCGAAGATTCCGGTCATTACCATTGACGCACCGCCGCAGCTGGGCGATGTGGATTCGATGGTGATTTATGACTGTGTGGAGCAGGGCCGTCAGGCCGGAGAGATGCTTGAGCAGGCGTTGCTTGACAAAGGGACGCAGATGAAAGGCACCATCATCTATAACACGCTGCCGTTTGAGCATCCCAACGCCACCACGCGTGAAATCGGGTTCTTCAGCGTATTTGAGAAATACCCGGACATCGAGATCGTGAAGCTGACGGGTATATCTCCGGAAGAGCATTACACCGCTTTTGAGGGCGCGATACAGGCATACCCCGACATGCTGGGCGCCTGGGGTCTTTACAGCTCGGCGACCATTGGCATGATGAATGCGAAAATTGCCGCAGGCCGCGACGATATTCTGCTGACATCGGTGGATAACGATAAACCGATACTGGCCGGTATTTACAACGGTGAAATCATCGGTTCATCGGCGTACAGCGCCATTGCCGGCTCCCGCTGGGGCATGATCCAGATGATTAACATGCTCAACGGCGTGGAAATACCGGGTATCCTTTATCAGCAGAACAACAAAGTCACGAAGGATAACGTGGAAGAAATGTTTGAACATTATTATCCGGGTGTGAAGCTGAAGGACTATATGGCCGGCGAGGCTCAATAAGCATCTCATTCTTCCGGGGGGATGCGTCCGTATCCCCCCCGGAAGAATGGAATTAAACAGTAAAGCAGGGGAGGAAACGACGAACATGAGAGTATTGGCATTTGGCGCGCATCCCGACGATATCGAATTCCGCATGGCCGGAACGTTGGCGAAGATGGCCGGGCGCGGTGACGACGTGTTTATGTGCGTGGTCACGAACGGAAACATCGGCTCATACAACATGCCGAAGGATGAGATTGCGGCCATGCGCAAAAAAGAGGCCCAGGCCTCGGCGGATGTCATCGGCGCGACGCTGATATGGATGGATGAGCCGGACGAGCTTTTGTTTGACAACGAACCGACGCGCATGAAGTTTATTGAGACTGTGCGCATCGCCCGCCCCGATGTGATTTTCGCGCCGCCGCCCTATAAGGATTACAATCAGGACCACGACATAACGGGCTATCTGGCTTTTCAGGCACGTATTCTGGCGACAGTCAAACTGATGAAAACCAAGCACGACGTGATTGACCACATACCGGCCATGTTCTATTGCACACCGCACGGAGGGCTGTCGGACAAGACCCGTCCTCAATATTTTGTTGATATCACCGATACGTTTGAAACAAAGATGAAGATGTTTTACTGCCATGCGTCTCAGCAGGGAGACTGGTGCAAGGACGCTTTCGGCGTGGACTATGCGGATATGATCATACGTGAGAACAAGTTTTATGCGGCGGCGTGCGGTACGCCGGGCGTTGAGTATGTTGAGGCGTTCACGCTTGTTACGGATTGGCCTGCAATAGCCGGCGCGCACAGATTCCTTCCATAACGGTGGCATTGGAACGGGCTGGCTGAAAATACGAAAGCAGGAGGGTAACAATGCGAGTATTGTTCATCGGTGCTCATCCGGACGATTTTGAGTATTATTGCGCCGGAACGTTTGCCAAATATGCCGGACAGGGGCACGAGCTGTATGTGGCTGTGGCGACGAACGGAAATATTGGTTCGCACGTCCACGAAACAAAAGAGGAGATAGCCGCTATACGTTTTGAGGAAGCGACGGAAGCCTGTGCAATGATCGGCGCGAAGCTGATCTGGATGGGCTTCGACGACGAGTACCTCCTCGACTCCCGGGAAACACGCGACGCATTTATCGATGTGGTGCGCCAGGCGATGCCGGATGTTATTTTCACCACAAACAAAATGAACGACTACAATCCCGATCATGACATAACCGGTTACATGGCGTTTATCGCCAGAATCAACGCCACCATACCGCTGATCAAAACGAAACACGAGCCGACAAAAAGAATCCCGCCGATGTTCTATTGCCCGCCCACAGGGCTCTCAAACTTTCAGCCCGAATACTATGTGGATATTACAGACGAATTTGAAACCAAGCTCACTATGTGGAAATGCCATAAGTCGCAGCAGGCACAGTGGTGCGACGAGTGCTTCAACGCGGACGTGACGGGCAGCATAGAGGTGAACGCCAGACACTTTGCGTTTCAAACCGGTTCGGGCATCAAATATGCAGAGGCATTTACACTGTGCAAAACCTTCCCGGTCGGAGCGGCTGAGCCGCACAAGCTGCTGCCATAAAAAGGAGATTGCGATGAAAGCTATAGACATACCCCGAACATTACAGGACAGCCAGCCGCAGCTGTTTATCGCTGTTGGAGCTGCGCGCTTGGCGGAGCTGTGAGGTGGGTGCAGATGAGATATAAAAAGCTGGGGCTGACGGGCCTTGACGTGTCTGTCATCACGCTGGGCAGCTGGGTGATGGGCGGCGGAGAATGGTGGGGGTCGGATCATAACGACGGGCGCTATATCGACACCATCAGGCTGGCTGTGGATAATGGCGTTAATATCATTGATACGGCGACGGGCTACGGGGACGGTCATGCTGAAGAGCTGGTCGGACGCGCTCTTGGACAGAGCCGCGACAGGGTCATACTGGTATCCAAGGCCAACGCCGATGTGCTGACGGAACAAAATGCTGAAGCAACGGTGGACAGCAGCTTGAGCAGGCTGGGCTCCGATTGTATTGATGTGTATTTTATACATTGGCCGCAGCCGGGTATTTCTGTGGCACGTAACATGGAAGCATTGGAAAAACTCCGGCATAAAGGCAAGATTCGGTTCGTCGGCGTATCCAACTTCACAACCGCACATATGGACATCGCGCGTTCGGCCGGGACAGTGGATGTGTTTCAGCCGCCATACAGCCTGTTCTGGCGTAATATTGAGAAGGAGCTGCTGCCGTATTGCAGGGCAAACGGCATCGGCGTGATGACATACAGCTCCATCGCCATGGGGCTTCTGTCCGGAAAGTACACACAAGACACGCAGCTGGAGGAGGGTGACATCAGAAAAACGATGGTGCCGCTGTTTGCAGGGGACACCTATAAAAAGGCGCTGACCGCAGTCGAAGAGATACGCAGCATTGCGCGCAAACGGGGCGCGACCGTTTCTCAGGCTGCGATCAGCTGGGTTTTCAGCCAGCCCGGCATTGCAACCGCCATCGTTG
>CAZNVX010000076.1:3348-5560 GCA_964576225.1 uncultured Christensenellaceae bacterium | reverse complement strand
GAGATGACGCAGGCCAGCCGCCCGGTCAATGAGGACATCGCAGACTGGGATACGATGTATTTCAAGAAGGCGGATGCTTTACGCAACGCAGAATAGACCTGGATGACTGGTTCTTCGCTCATGAGGGGGAGATCCTGAAATAATCACGCTGGCATGTTTTTTCTGCTTATGGAAGGCGGCAATAAAGGCAGGTTCAGTCGTCTTATGCATGAAAAAGAAAAGCACAACCAGCCTTGATAATACAGGGCAACAGACAGCTATGGCAGCCGGTAGGCCTGTGAAATTGCATGCCACATGCGCTGATACCGCGCAAACTTGTCTTCCATTGAAGCCGCCAATGCTGCATCAGGGTATTCAAGCCGCGCGGGGCAAGACATGGCTTTTACTGCTTCGCTGAAGCTGCCGTACGTGCCGGAACCCATTGCAGCAATCATCGCGGCGCCCAGGGCACACGCTTCGTTTTCGCCGGATATCTCGACAGGAGTCTTTGCGGCGGCGGCGATAAGAGAACACCACAACGCGCTGTTTGCAGCCCCGCCCATGATTTTCAACGACTGGATATCACAGCCGTTTGCTTTAAAGTCGTCAACCGCCCGGCGTACCCCGAAGGCTGCTCCCTCCATAATGGCGCGTGTGAAATCAAACCGGTCATGCTCAAGGCTGATCCCTATAAATGAACCGCGGGCATTGGGCATCCAGTGCGGATACCCCGCGCCTGATAAAAAGGGGAAGAAAAACAGGTCCTGCACCTTGTTTGCCCGTAAGGCCGCCTGCCTGTTGAGCTCATCGAAGCTTGTGTGGAGGAATTCGTTCTTGAACCACTGCATCGAGGAACCGCTGCCGACCAGCGACACAATAGCGCCGTACAAACCGGGAACGGGATGAATGCCCGGCGCGATATATGTATCTGTGAAAAGAGGCTTGTCATCAATGCCCATGACAACCCATGTGGTGCCGGCTGAAAGCAGCATATTTCCTTTGTGGATTGCACCGGCGCCGATAGAGGCACAGTATTGGTCAAGGGCGCCATTATAAACAGGCGTTCCCTGCAGAAGGCCAGTTGCTTCTGATGCCGCGCGAGTAATATGCCCGGTGAGCGCCCCCGTGGGGAAGACTTCCGGCAGCTCGCTGCGCGCGATACCTGCCGCTTCGAGTATGACATCATCATAGTCGTGCTGATGCACATTGTAAAGCTGACGGATTGACGCATTGGATGGGTCGCAAGCAGGATTCCCCGTCAGGAACAGATTCATGTATTCAAGCGTCGACAGGAAACGGACGGCTTCACGAAAGGCATCCGTTCTTTTCATAAACATTATTTTTGCCGCATCCAGCGAGGGGTTAACCCGCCAGCCGGTATGATGGTATATGTATTCTTCCCCCGGGCGGTCCGCCAATTCGGCCGCTTCGACCGCGGCGCGCGCATCCATCCATGTCAGGGCGTTTCCGATCGGACGGTTCTGCGCGTTGACGGCCACCGTGCTGGCCCCTTGAGTGGACAATGAAACGGCAGCGATACTGGCGGCGTCATGATCTTTGATGGCTTGCCGGATGGCTTTGGCACCGCTTTCCGTCCAATCATCTGCCCGCTGTTCAATGCGGCAGCCATCAGAAATAAGGCCGTAGCCGTCATAACCTTTGCCTAGAATCTTTCCTCTTTCATTGACCATCAGAGCTTTGGCGCCCGTTGTTCCAATGTCCAATCCGATAAAATTCATGCTGCAGGCTCCTTAATCATTACAGATTTTTTGGAAAGGCTCCGATCTCTGATTCTCCGTCCAATACACCAATGGAAAGGCTGTGGCTGATTGAGCTGTAAGCGGGTAAAACCCTGAGCGTGCCATTCTTTCTCTCCTCCACACGGCCGAGCCCAATGCAATTGCTCGGCTCCAGCGCCGCTACATAGTCATGAGCAGCCATATGCTTCCATTCGCACAGATAGGGTAGGTGCTTTGTATCAAACTCAACGAAGCCTGCCATGTTGAGCTCCGGGTTGATAATGGCGGCGCGGGCGCGGCTGCCCTGCATTGTGTGAAGAAACAACTGATGCTCCGGTTGCTCATTGGGGGCACACATACGCCGCCAGTCATTGGAGTGGATGTTGCGCGGCTGGGTGGAAGCGGGAGAACAAAACATTATACTGTTTGAATCCAACAGAGGATACCCGAAATTGATATGGTACAGCAGCATGAACTCTTCGTCTGTCGCGCCA
>CAZNVX010000076.1:0-3338 GCA_964576225.1 uncultured Christensenellaceae bacterium | reverse complement strand
GATGGTATCCGTTATCGTCACGGCTTTGCTGTAAAGGCTGACCGACAGGGTGCGCAGGAGTGACAGCTGCCGCCCATACAGACGGGTTTCCCTGACTTCTCCGCTAACAGACAATACATAATCACCACCCTGCCAGCCTTCGCTAATCGATAAGTTCCGCGATGGTGTGCTGCCGATACGCCCGTGGATGGGATGCGCTCCGCCGTCCAAACATGCCGCACCGACATTCGCGAGCCCGCATGTGGACAGCATGCCGCCCGGCCACTGGTGGAAGAACCCATCCTCGGCAGTGTCCCGCCCGGCTGACAGGCCGTTTTTTGAGTGGAATGACAGATTGCATCCCTTGTAGCTAAAATCATAAATATCCAGGCAGCGGTCAGGAATAACCGTGAAACGGAGGCCGGCCGCGTTGTATACCTCCACCAGAGAAAGGCCTTTGGCGCTGCCGCGGCTGAATTCCATTTCGCGAACCCCGGCGATCTGATCCATGTTTCCAAGCTTTTGCATGAGTGTTTGATTCACGTTAATCGGCTCCGTTCCAATAGTATCCTGTGGCGGCATCGCCTGAGCAGTGGACGCACAGCCGCCTCTGTCAGGCATGCATACAGGACACATGAAGTTATATATCGCTCCACCTCGGGGTCGGCGGTCAATAACAAACGCAGATGCCGGTGCGGTTGGTATTGCACGCTTTATATTTTGTCAGCCGCGTCGCTTATAAACGGATTCTGCGTTGCGGCAGAATACATCCTGCAATATGGCCGGATCGTCTCCGATGACATTGAGCATGTTGTTTAATTGTTCATAGATAAAGTAGGTGTAGTCGTTTTCCTCCTGCGGATACGGGTGCTTGTTCCAGGAAAACGCTTCGCGGCAAAGGTTGTGATACCCTTGAGCATCCCATTCGCGTTTGCCATGCCACAAGAAAATGGGCAAGTCTGTTCCGAACAGTATTCTCTTATGATCCAGCCGGTCAAACGCTATTTCGTGGACTTTCGGATGCATCACGGCGGCGCAGTCAAACCACAGCTTGTGGGCATCTTCGCCAAGAGCATCCAGCGCTTTGCTGAAATACTCGGGCTGAAAGCACCGGCCAAAATGCGCCAGCACCAGCTTGACATGGGGATAACGATTCAATATGATGCGTATCTCGGAAATGTTGTCCGGATCGGGCAGCCGCCCCGCCCGGGGCAGATGCATAACCACTGCTGTATGCAGGTTTTCAGCCAGCTCAAACTGCGCATGAGGCATAAAGTCGAAGATGCTGATATTCGCTCCTTTTATTGAACTGGCCATATACGGATATGGTTTAAACCCGGAGTAGCCCCCCGCGATAAATTCCTTCTCTATTTGGGCGATGTCGTATTCGGGGCGCACGGTATAAAGCCCGCAAAGCCCCTTTTCCTTGATTAATTGAGCGATATAAGCATTGTTTCCGGCGGTATCGGCATCACGAAGCGGCCACGGGAGAGCGATATAGCTCCATTGCTTCCCGGGGAACATGGTGGCTGCATAGTACCCCGAATCCTCATAAGTCATTATCAGCCCGCATTCCAAAGCCCAATCTGCCGCAATTGTCTCAGGGCTGATGGTGGCCACATGTTCCGGAAGGTTAAAGTGCGCATGTGCATCAATAATCCTGTCGGGAAGGCGGTCACGCAGGTGACGATCATAATAAAGGCTGTCCAGTTCTGTTCGATGAAAATAAGCGTACATTTTCGCACCTCTTGAATTCATAGTGCACCCGCGTGCATGTATTATGACTGTATTATATGGCTGCAGTGACAAAAAGTCAATCAACAACAAAAAAAGATTGACAGCCCGAAAAGACGGTCATATAATGAGCCTGTACAGAGCGATAATAAATGACACTCGTCAACCAATATTCCTGCGTAAGATTAAAAATAATTTTTTTTACATAAATCGTGCACTCGGATGCAATTTCGTCAAAACAACAGGGGCAAGGGGTAGATATGATCAGGACACGGGCAACCCTCAAGGACGTTGCGGAGAGATCCGGATATGCGCTCAGAACAGTAAAAAAGGTGATGAGCGGCACTGAAAATGTGGGCGATAAGACCCGGATTGACGTGCTGCGCGCTGCAGAGGAATTGGATTATCAGCGCAACATACTGGCGTCTGCACTGTCAAGGGGACGAAAAACCCGCATTGCCATTGTCTACGCGGATACCACAAAAACCTATTTCCCTGAGGTGGAAAAGGGATTCAACCAATGCGCCGAAGACTTAAGAGACTTTGGTATGTCAATTAAGTTTTTCAAGGTGTTTGATCGCGAAGTGGAGACGCAAATTGCTGTTCTGCGCGAAATATTGGCTGATGACACCATTGACGGTATGATCATTCAGCCCATGAGCCGTTCAGGATTGAATCAACATATTGACGAACTGGTTGAGCGCGGGAAACCGGTGATTACGTTCGGCGCCGATGCGTCCTCCGCCAAGCGACTGTGCTATATTGGGCCAAACGCCTACAAATCGGGCAGAATAGGCGCCCAGATTCTGGCTAACTACATCGGAAAAAGCGGGAATGCTGTTGTTATTTCAGATAATAACGAACACATGCAGACGGTGGATCGGATTAAAGGATTTACAGACCGGGTACGCGAGCATTACCCCAATATCAAGCTGACCAATCTGAATATTCCTAACAACCCGGTTCTGTATTACGAAATGATCAAGACGCTATTAACAAAAGAGTCTATACAAGGCATATTCTGCACGGACGCCAACTCATATATTGCGGGAGAAGCGTTGCGGGATTTAGACGCAAAGGATACGGTTGTTGTGGGCTTCGATTTATCCCAGATGGCAATCAGTTTGATGAAGCAGGGATATCTAAAAGTTATCATTGAGCAAAACCCGTTTCAGTTTTCGTATTCCGCGCTCAAAACGATGTTCAATTATCTTTATCTGGACGAAATGCCGCAAAGGATTCAATACACCGGGCTGTCGATTTTAACCAGCGAATGCCTTGAAGAATAAGCAGGGAGCAACAAAAGTTGGTTTTTTTTCGCAAAATATGCACCCGTGGGCATAAACCGGAACAGGTCATCCAATAAGAATTTCTGCGAAAGGCTTTAAAAAGGGTGTCTTAAGGAGGACAAAATGGAAACAACAAAGCAAAAAGGAAACTTGGTTGGCGCAATATTCGGTAAAATACTGCGCACGCGGGAGCTGTCCCTGGGCCTTTTAATTGTCCTGATGATTATTGGTCTTATGACGCAAACATCAAACTTTGCCACGGCTGGTAACGTGCGCGTGCTGATGCAGGGCATGAGTATGGACATGATGATCGCCATACCGATGGCCATATCGCTG
>CAZNVX010000075.1:0-9805 GCA_964576225.1 uncultured Christensenellaceae bacterium | reverse complement strand
GGTAAGCGACGATGCACTCGATCCCTTTTTCATCAAACAGATAAGGCATCACCGCCTGCACGGCATAAGAGGCGTATTTTTTGCCCTGATACAGCGGCGCTATTTTATAGCCTACCTCGCCGCTCCTGTTCTCCGGATCAATACAGTCGAAAACCAGGCTGCCCACCGCTTTGCCCCCGGCCTCGATGATGAACCTTTCGGCGCTTTCATGCGGATAGACGTTTTCAAACCAGCTCTTTTGCTGAGCGGCGGAGACCGGGAAGCCAAACCCGACCACGGACGAAGCGATGTCGGGATCGTTGATCATATCCCGCAGTATGTCCATGTCCCTGTATTCAATAGGGCGCAGCGTGACCGGCCCGCATGTTATCATCATCTCACCTCCTTGCGTGCCGCCGCTCATGCCCGGTACGCGGGGAAAAACCCCGGCGACAGCACATCGGACGGCGCCGCTCCGCGCAGACGCAGCAGAGAATCATACTTCTCCTGATCGAATATCTTGCGGCCGGTATAAAAACGGCTGTCTGAATTTTTGTTGAAGTGGGACTTATGCATATAGATGCCGTCTTCCTTGGAGCCGAGCCCGCCCCCGAGGTGGAGCCGCTCAAAACCGTTTTGATGACCCCAAAGCGCTTGCTCGTGGGTGAGCAGCGAGCCGGCAGCAAGATGCCGGTAGTCACTTCGCATTCCCTGCAGATGGGCGTGCATGAAGCGGCGGCCGAGCAGCAGTATCTCCAAGGAAATGATTTCGCCTTCGCAGACGGCATAGAATATCAGCGCGTTGTCCTTCATATCGGTGCTCAGGCTGTCATAAAAGGATCTGTCAAAAAAGTAATAAGGCTGCGCATCGTTTCGGCGCATGGTGTCGTTATACATCTTCTCGAAAACGCGATACAGCTCTTGCGAATTGCCCGTGGACACTGTCACGCCGCTGGCTGCCGCTTTTCGGATCCGGTTGCGCGTTTTTCGGTAAATATTGGACTCGATGATCTCCGGGGAGGAGAGATCCAAATAAACCGTGGGGCCCATCTCGACGATGTGATAGACGGGCGCTAAGCAAAGGTGGTTGTTGAGCAGCGGGTGAAACCGCACAAACTCGCTGATGATGCCGCCGCTTTGGCAGTATTCGCTGTATGCGTCATTCAGCCTTGCTACCGCGGATGCGCTGCACTCACCTTCAAGAAGGAACCCGCCGTAGCCGTATGGCGTGGCGATATCAAAATACGTATCGCCGGGTATGGCGCCGGCAAACTGGCTGCATCGGGCAATATCGCGCTTCATGACCACGTTGAAGGCTTTGGTTTGTTCTGACTCATAATAAAACAACATAGGTTCGCCGTCGCCGTGCAGACGGAAGGCCTTTGTGTATGACGGCAGATGGTATACGTCATGGTTTTGAAAACCTCTGACAATACTGAGCCATTCCTTTTCGTTTTCCAGCGCCAAAACCTTTAACATGGATGACCTCATCACTTTTTAGCATAGTTTATATATATATCGGATAAAACGCCTGACGGCTTGAATTCATTCCTCCCGCTGCGCATTGTCGAATTTCAGTTTGCTGCGCCCCTGGAGCCGATTACCGTCAACCTCGATGTTTTCAGCGCCGCTGTATACATGGATCATGCCTGAATGAACCGTGTTATCATAAATGCGCACATTGCTTGAATGGACGGCAATGATGCTGCCCCGGCACGCGTTGGCGTAAACCCGGTAATCCGAGCCGCTGTGACAGCTGATCGCGCCCCCGGCGCAGCCGGCGATGACATTATGATGGATATCAATGTTGCTCACGACATAATCAAGCTCCGGCTCGACATCAATCCCGAACTGGGGATCTGTTCCTCTGATATCATAGATCCGGTTATACGCAATTTCGCTGTCCACAGCGCCAATCACACTGATGCCCTGCCTGCGGCAGCTGGAAATCTCGCAGCCCAGTATCTTCACCCCGGATGAAAGGCTGCCGCCGTCAGCCAGCGCGGCGTACGAGCCTTCCAGTATGATACCGTCGCCCGTCATGCCGCGGATCGTCACCCCTTGTATCAGCACGTTGCGGCTCGCTGATATGCATATGCCAAAACCGAACTCATGGGTGGGAGAAAGCGGGTGCGGCGCATACACATGCTCGTTAATGTCGCCCAGCAGCGTGCCCCCCAGTATTCTGACATCGCTCGCGTTCACGATGCTGAAAACAGCGTATTCCGGATAGCTGTTGGGCTCCATCATGAACGTGGAATCTCCCAGATCCAGCGTGAGGCCGGAGGGGACCAATATGCCGTCCGTCGGCGCATGGAACCGGTTTCTCCAGTTGCACTGGATCATATAAACGCCTTTATCAAACCGGATATATTCGAAACCCTGTTGTTCGGCCCAGATGAGCGCGGCATTGATGCCGTCTGTGGTGGCGCGCGCGTGCCGCCCTGTGCTGTCAATATCAAACCGCTCGTTTTCTATGGTATACCAAACGGCATCGTCCGGCGCTGTGAAGCCCTCGAAATAACCTATGCTGTGGGAAGCGAGGAAATCCCGCACGTGCAGCCGCGCGTGAAGGGCGTTGATATACAGCGCCAACCCCATCAACACAAGCGCAAACACGGCGAGCAGCATATTCTGTTTGCTCAAATATCTGTTTTCCCCGTGAGGCAGATGCATGGGCGCTCCTTTGCTGGTTCTCGTTTACTTAATAAACCGGTTCAGCCTTTTTGAAAACAGATAGCGCTTAAAATAACCGGGGACATAGACAGGCATCAGCGCCTGCCGCATCATGCGAAGCCCCAACACCTGCCGGAGCGTGGCTTGCTTTTGGGTCAGCTTTTTGACGGCGACCACAAAAAAATGCTCCAACACTTCCCGTTTGAAATAATGCGGATTAAACACCCGGTGTTGCCGGTTGCCGTCCAGCAGGCGGCGCGCCCAGCTTTCGGATTCCTCCAGCGGCACGTCCGGCGATATGGTGGCTGTGCAGAACAGGTAATGGACGGACATGTCGCGCGGGTTGGGCTCAATACCCAGCCACCCCAGCATGCTGCGGCGGATTCTGTTGGCGCTTTCGATTTGCAGCTTTGCTGTCAATGTGGATATCTGCTTTGCATGCACGCGGTATTTGAGGAGCACCTTTGGATATTCATATATTCTGGCTGTTTTTAAGCATCTGGACCAGAGCTCATAGTCTTCCGCGGCCTTGAAGGGTGAGCTGTCGTCATAGAGAAGACCATGCTTTTTGATATAGGAGGCGCGTAGCATCACCGTTGGGTTGACGATTGGGCAGCCGAAGAACAGCATCACATTGAATTTGTCGGGACACCTGACACCCAGTGCAAAAACACCGTTTTTAGCGCCGATGAGCTGGGCTTGCGCGCATAGAATATCGATATCACGCCGTTTCTGCATAAAAGCAACTTGCTTTTCGAGCCTTTGGGGCAGGCATATGTCGTCTGAATCCATTCTGGCAATGTATTCACCCTGCGCCAAAGCCAGGCCGCGGTTCACGGTGTAGGACACATGGTGGTTGCGCTGGTTCTGCAGCAGTATAATTCTGTTATCCGCATAGGACTTGATGACGGCCACATCATTTTCGGTGGAAGCATCGTCAACAATGATAAACTCAAAATTCTGGTACGTTTGATTTAAAACGCTGTCAATCGCGCTTCGCAGATATTGTTCGGGCGTATTGTAATTGGCCATGACGACCGAGACCAAAGGGCCTTTTGTATTCATGGGAATGGGCATGCCTTTCCGCATACCAAAACCAAAGGATATGCTGTAAATTATCGCATAAATTATAGCATACTTAAGAAATTAGCGTCAAATATGCTTTTATACGGCAGAACTTCACCGAAATTGCTGATGGCTGTATTGAAAACCCACAACCCGATCGATACGAAAATGACGTAAGCCCCCATGCGGTATTGGGCGGCACGGGTGGGCATACAGCGGACAAGCGCGGGCAGCAGAACGATCCATGATACGGCAAAATATAAAGAGAACCGGTTGAGTATATCCAATATGTAGCCAAGATAGCTAAAGACCAGCTCGAAAACAATCAGAATGATCCAGTAATAGTTCCTTTCGTCGTGGGCGATGAGCCTTTTGCGGAAAATTAAAACCGGGACAATCAGCGGCGCCCGCAGCAGCAGCAGACCGATGCGTAATGTCGTGTCAGGCTGTGAGACTGTCTGCTGCAGGTAAAGGTATCTGAGTCTATCAAAAACGGAGCCGAACACGGAACCGAATATGAACATGAGTATCAGGGATGAAAAGAGTATGATGCGGATGTTTCTTTCGTAGCGTTTCGTGCCTCTGAACAGCCAAAAAGGGAGTATAAAGAGAGCCGAATAATGGAACAACACCGCAATGGCCAAAAAGACAGCGGCCTTTTTATACTCATGCCGGAAGATATAGCGTGTGGCGAAGAATACGATGGCGACGGCAATCATCTGGCGCATGATGTTAAGCGACGCGGAGAACATCAGAAAAAGAAAAACAAACACAGCCAGCATGACGGATAAATGCTGATGATAATCCTCGAGTGAGCGGTAAACAAACCCCAGCAGCAGCAACGCGGAAATAAAGAAAACGGGCAGCGGGCTGTTGAACACAGCTTTGACGAGCATGTTCATCAGCACGTACAGCGGCTCAACCTGGGCGAGCTGCGAGAAAAACTGTGAGGATGTGCTGATGTTGTTGATCGCTTCATACAGGCTGATGTAGGTGGCATAATCTGTGCCGACATTCCAACGCAAGGAAGACAGCAGAAAAGGAACCAGGAACGAAAGCAGCCAGAAAAGCCGATGAGGCCGGCTGGTCTGTGTGAACGCGGGGGAAAGCTGTGCCGGCGCCACGCTTCTTTGATAGATTTGCGCGAGCCCGGCGAGAGCCGAGGCAAACAGGAAGCAGAATATATAGAGCATGATTGAGGCGCTATACTGCATCTGAATGTTCATCACAATCCCTCTGTTCCGACGAATAGAATTGATTCATGGCGGCTAATTATTCAAGCCGTAAAGACTGATGACGCAAGCGGCATTGGCAGCTGCATCAAAGCCTTTGTCCCTGATGGCTTGAATGCGCACGGCTGCGTCGGGGCGCACGGCGTCTGCCAGCAACACGCCTGCCCGGCGAAGCCAGCCCTTGGCGCCCGCTGCAAGATCCATGCTATGAAACAGGCCAAGATCCATATCGGCATCGCGGGGGACGCTGGCCGTGACGATGACCGGCGTGCCGGCTGCCTGCGCTTCGAGAGCCGCCAGTGGTAAGCCTTCGTAAAATGACGGGACAACGACCATATCAAAGCACTGCATGAGCGAGGGGATATCGTCCCGCGTGCCCAGAAAACAAACGGTATCCTCAAGATGCAGGTGCGCCCGCGCGCGCAGCAGCGTATCCCGCATGTCGCCGCTGCCTGCAAGCACGAATCTGTAATTGAGACCCTGCCTTTGCGCTTCGGCTGCCATTTCCAGCATAAACGCCGGATTCTTTTCACGGCTGAGACGGCCCACATACCCGATCAGCCGTGACTGAGCATCGGCGCCGCAGCTTTGGCGCAGCTGCTCTTTGACCAGCGGCGGACAGTCTGAAAAGCCGGACAGGTCGATACCGTTGCGGATAACGGTGACGCGCCCTTTGCTGACCGCACGTTTTCCGAACAACGAGAGCCCCGCATAGCGGCTGCAGGCACAGCGCTGTGTGGCGTAACGGGCGATGATGGCCCTGCCAAGATGTTTCTTGGCAAGGAAAACGGGCGAGAGTATCGACCGGGTGTCGGAATGGGCATGGCAGATGCGTATGGGTATGCCCGATTGTTTGGCGGCCCATGCGCTAAAGCCGCCCTGATAGTCGGTATGGGCGTGAACGGCGGCGTAAGGGCCGTTATCGCTGATGATGCGGCGGATAAGCCTGACAAAACCCGGCATGCCCGCTTGACTCAAAAACGGCACCCGAAAAACCCTGCCGCCCAGGCGGGTGATCTCATCACCGAAATCATCGTCTCCCAGATCGTGCGCGACAAAATCGAACTGCAGCTTGTCGTGATCTGCGTGACGGTACACATTCATAACCATGGCGGTGACGCCCGCGCGCATGGTGGAGGAGATGATATGCAAAACCCGCTGCGCCGCCATCAAATGCCTCCCTCCTGGTATCTGCGGTTCTGAAGAGCGCGCTTGAGCCTGCCGGGAAGAAGCCCGACCAGCAGCGGCTTTATGACATAAGGCAGGCCGCGGGGTATCAGCCCGAGCGCCCGAAAGCCTTTTAAGCGCACCTTCGCTTCCCGGAACCGAAGCGCGTAGCGGACGCGGCGCGGGCCGCGCGGCTCGTAATAGCGAAGCAGCGGCTCCTGCAGGTTATAGCCCGCGTATCCTTGGGCATACATGCGCATAAAAAGGTCATAATCCTCCGCGCGCAGGGTGTCGCGGCAAACGCGGTAGCCGCCGACGGACACGAGAGCGTCGCGCCGCATGACGGTGGCGGGATGAATGAACTGGCTGCCCCAAAGAAAGTCTTTCTTTTGCGGCAGGTTAAGCGCGCTGCGCGTGCCCCATTCGCCCGCTTCATCGAACAGCGTACAAGCGGTGCCCAAAATTGCGTATTGCGGGTGGCTGTCCAAAAACAAGACCTGCTGCGCCAGACGGTGCGGCAGCGCGATATCATCGCCGTCCATCCGGGCGATGTATTGCCCGGCCGATTTTTCCAGAGCGAGGTTTAAAGACGCGGCCAGCCCCAGGTTGCGGCTGTTTGAATACAGCTTTATCCGGCTGTCTTTCTGCTGCCAGCGCTCAAGCCGCTCAAGTGATCCGTCGGTGGATGCATCATTCCACAGTATCAGCTCCCAGTCGGCAAACGTTTGGCCGACGATGGAGCCGACACTGGCGTCGAGGCTCGATTCGTTGTTATAGATGGACATCAGCACCGAGACCTTTGGGCTGTTCATCGGTTCCCTTCCTTTGGTCAGTTGTGGCTTCTACGGGTAAAAAGGTGTTTTGATACTGTTCGCTCACAAAGTTCCAGACGCAATAGATGGGCTTGGCCTCCGCCCTGGTCAGCAGCGCGACCGCTGCGCTCAGATCCTGGAGGCGGGTGACGCCATAGCCGCAAACGAGCAGCGTGGTATCCATCCCTCCGGCAAATTCCGTCATCTGGATGTTTTCGAGCAACGCGGGGCAATCCACCAGAATCAGCGCGTATTTCTTTTCGGCGGCGGATAGCATCGTGGATATGGGGCCTGCGAAATCAGGGTTGCTCTCCTTGTCGTCCCAGTTAAAGGCGCACCTGTCCACACCGGGGGAAAGCGGTGTGACCGCCGATTCGCCCTGATAGATTTGTTTGGAAACGCCGCTGTTGATCGTGACAATCAGCACGTTCATGCGCATGCCGGCCAGAACCTTGGATATCTTTGCGACGACGGTGCTGGTGCCGCATTTGCGGGTGGGCGACAGGCACATCACCAGCTTGCTGCCGTTTGTATCCGCCAGCTTTTTCAGGTAAAGCGCAATGGCGGTCAGCTGCTGGGACACGCTGCCGGACTGTGCCTTGAGCTTGTCGTTTTCCTTGCCAATCAGGCCGATCACACGGACATCACCGTTATAGCGGACCGCATCCAGGTCAAACACGCGCTTGTCAAACATGCTCAGCAGCAGCGACAACAAAGCGCCGATGATGATGCCGATGACGGCGCCCGCCATGAAGATGATATACGCCTGCGCGGCGCCGGGGTCCGAACGCCCGCTGACCTCGGAGGCGCTGTCCAGCCATTTGATGGTGCCGGCTTTGGCGGAATGGGTGATGGCAAAAGACAGGTTGGCCTTCAAGGCTTCCAGTATTTCCTGCGCCTGCTTGTGCTCCCTCCACTCCACATGAACAGTGACGGCCACGCCGTTTTCGTTGGCCTCGGCCGATATGGCATTGCTCAGCTCGCCGTATGTGATGTCGAAATCGACGGATTTGATCACGGCGTCAAGAACCTGCTCGTGCTTGATAAAGGACTGGGCGACGACAACGCTGTAGCCGCCCGGGCCGACGGCCGGGCTCTCTTCGGCGGCCTGTATGGCAGGAATGAATGTGGCGGATACGCGGTGCGTGGCATGGAACTGATACCAGTAATACAGGGAAAAGCCGAATGCACACACAACAGCAAAAATCAGAAGCCAATACGGCCTCCTAAAAATGGTTTCCAGAAGTTTTTTTACCGAATATCGTGTCATCCCTGCCGAGGTTTCCAATTCCATCTGCCCCCGTTGTCAGCTGACAATACGCCGTTCCTGTAATGAAGGAATCAGGCTGGTCAGCTGGTCGTATGCCTTGTCAAAGTCCATCTTGTCAATGTTGTCGAAAAGCCCCGCCAAACAGGATTCTATCGCGGCGCTGTCGCCATTGTGATCGGAGTTGAGTATAAAAATCTTGTTGTTCGAGGTTTTCACGGCGATTTCGTCCGGCAGCCGAAGCTCTTCGTGCAGCTTCTCCCCGGGCCGCAGACCTGTCACCTCAATCTTGATATCCTTGCCGGGTTCGAGCCCGGAAAGCTTGATCATGGTGGTGGCGAGGTCATGGATATTGACTGGATCGCCCATATCCAGCACAAACGTTTCGCCGCCCTGCATGATGGAGGCGGACTCCAGCACAAGCTGCACGGCTTCGGGGATGGTCATAAAATAACGCGTGATATCCTGATGCGTCACCGTTAAAGGGCCGCCCGAACGAAGCTGCTTTTGAAATATCGGCACCACGCTTGAATGGCTGCCCAGCACATTGCCGAAGCGCACCGCCGCAAAGCGCGTGCGGCCGGGTTCGTTCTTGCTTTTTATAATCAGCTCGGCCACCCGTTTTGTTGCGCCCATGATGTTGGCCGGGTTGACGGCTTTATCGGTGGATATGAGCATGAACCGTTCAACGCTGTGCGCGACGCTGGCATCCACAACGTTATGTGTGCCAACGATGTTATTGAGCAGAGCTTCGCGGAAATTGCCCTCCATCAACGGCACATGTTTGTGAGCCGCGGCATGAAACACAATATTCGGCTTGTATTTTTCAAACACCGTAAACAGTATATCCCTATCCCGAATGGAGTTCAAGCAGATTTCAAAGGTGGATTCGTGGTGGCTTTGCTTGAGCTCCATGGCAATATCAAACAAGCCGTTTTCGTTGAAATCAAGAATCACAAGCCGGTTTGGCCCATAGTGCATGATCTGCCGGCAAAGCTCTGAACCGATGGAGCCCGCGCCTCCGGTGACGAGCACCACCTTGCCTTTGATCAGGTCGCTGACGCTTTTCAGATCCAGGCGGACCTCGTCCCGCTGAAGAAGGTCCTCGACGCGGACCTCGTTGATGGTGGATTTGGCCAGGCCATCAAACGCCAGGTTGGACATGTTGCCAAAACGTTTTACCGTGCAGTTGGCTTCGCAGCACAGGTTGAAAATCTCGCGGATGGTGCTGTTGTCCACAAAAGGAATGGCGATAATGATCACTTCGGCGTTGTATTTTTTGGCCGCATAGGGGATCAGCATGCGCGGCCCGACCACCAGCAGGCCTTTGATCCGTTTTCTCTCCAGCTTGGGATTATCGTCGATAAACGCGACGGGCTGCAGCTTTTTTGATTTATCATGATTGAGCACATCGACCAGGTATTTACCTGCGTGGCCGGCGCCGAATATGATCGCGCGCTTCTGATCGCTGGCCTTCTCAGCCTGCGGCATCCGGCTTATGATGCTGTAAACCGACAGCACCAGCAGCCGGTAGACACCGAGTATCGTGACGGTATAAATGGCGAGATTGAGGATCAGCGAAAAGGGAAGAGGCTGCTCAATGACAG
>CAZNVX010000074.1:0-9817 GCA_964576225.1 uncultured Christensenellaceae bacterium | reverse complement strand
GCTCCCAGGTCTTCTCTTATTTTTTCCATGGCCTCCTTCATGTCGGACGCCACAAACCGTTTGACCACCAACTAAAAACTCACCGTCCAGTCCGAATAGATTTCAACGTGCTGCTCCAGCTCGTTATAAGAGAGCACCACCAGATCGGGCGACACCTGCGCCGAAAGATTCTTGATGTGCTTGCGTATCATCGGTGACGTGATCACCATCGGCGTCATGCCAAGGCTCAAAAAGTGATCCACGGCATTCCTCAGGTTTTCCAGAAAACGCTGCAGCTGTATCGGCTCCATCGCAACGCTGCCGCCCTTTTCAGACGGACGAAGGCTGCCCGATATCGCCTTCTCGGCCTCCGGGTTGATGGTAATCACGCGCGCTTTGCCGTCCGGCACAAAGCTGCGGGTGATAGCACGCTTCAGCTTCTGGCGCACATACTCTGTCAGCATATCCGTATCACGGGTGATATTGCCGTAATCGCCCAGTATCTCGAGTATTGTGGCAATATCGCGAATGGACACGTTTTCACGCAGCAGGTTGGCCAGCACTTTTTGCACCTCGCCGACGGAGAACATCTTGGGAACCACTTCCTCCACCAGCGCCGGCTGCTGCTTCTTTAAGTTGTCAATAATGGTCTGAACCTGCTGACGCCCCAGCAGCTCGTCGGCATGGCGTTTGATGATCTCCATCAAATGCGTGGAAATGACGGAAGGCACGTCGATGGTCGTGTAGCCCCTCAGCTCCGCCTTTTCGCGGTCGGCCTCGGCGATCCACAGCGCAGGCAGGCCGAATGCCGGCTCCACCGTTTCAATGCCGTCAATGGGCTCATCCACATCCTCGGGCTTAAGCGCCAGATAATGCCCCATCATCACCTCGCCCCTGGCCACATCAAGACCTCTGATCTTGATCACGTATTCGCGGGTGCCCAGCTGTATATTGTCGCGCAGACGGACGATGGGCACGATAATACCCAGATCAAGCGCGCACTGACGCCTTATCATCACCACGCGGTCCAGCAGATCGCCCCCCTGAGACGCATCCACCAGCGAAATCAGACCGTAACCGAACTCCATCTCAATCAGATCCACATGCAGCAGCGAGGTCACGCTCTCAGGCTTGCGCTTCTCGGCGGCGCTGGTTTCCGCCATATCCTTCTGCTCGGCTTCCTCTTTCTTTTTCGCCTTTGTGGATTTCACATAACCGATGATCGGCAGCACAATCGCCAAAATCAGCATCGGCAGCATCGGCAGCCCGGGTATAAAGCTGATCAGCGCCAGCATAACGCCCAGCACATAGAAAATCGCCGGATGGCTGAACATCTGCCGGGAAAGATCCTGCCCCAGGCTCTCCTTGGTGGCAGCGCGCGTCACGATAATGCCCGTCGCGGTGGAAACCAGCAGCGCAGGAATCTGGCTGCACAGACCGTCGCCCACCGTCGCGAGCGTATACACCTGTATCACCTGATCGAACGGCATGGCTTTACCGGTGGCGCCCAACAGGCCCACCAGTATGCCGCCCACAATATTGATCACCGTGATGATGATGCCGATGATCGCGTCGCCTTTCACGAACTTGGACGCACCGTCCATCGCGCCGTAGAAATCCGCCTCGCGCTGAATCTCCTGTCTTCTCTCACGCGCCTCGTCCTCATTGATGATGCCGGATGACAGATCCGCATCGATGGCCATCTGCTTGCCGGGCATGGCATCCAGCGTGAAGCGCGCGGCCACTTCCGACACGCGCTCAGCGCCTTTGGTGATCACGATAAACTGCACGGCCACGATAATGAGGAATATCACAAGGCCGACGATCAGATTGCCGCCCACCACAAAGCTGCCAAACGCTTTGATCACATTGCCGGCGTCACCGCCGTTGCCCAGTATCAGCCGGGTGGACGATATATTAAGTGCCAGCCGGAACAGCGTGACGATCAGCAGCACCGTCGGAAAGGTGGAAAAATCCAGCGTTTTCTTGGTGAACAGCGTGATCAGCAGTATCAGCAGCGACAGCGTGATGTTGGCAATCAGGAAAAAGTCCATCAGACCCGGCGTCAGCGGAACGATGATCAGCAGTATGATCGAGAGCACCAATACGGCAATCATGATGTCACTCTTTTTCAGTTTCATGTCCGGCGTCCCCCTTTCTTCATGCGGTACACGTATGCGAGCACTTCAGCCACTGCCTTGTAAAGCTCTTCGGGCACCTCGTCGCCCACCTCGCAGAAAAAGTACAGCGCTCTGGCCAGCTGTTTGTTCTCCACGATCTCCACCGCATGCTCTCTGGCCCGTTCCTTGATCCTTTGCGCCATGTAATCCTTACCCTTTGCCACCACCACGGGCGCGCTGTTCGACTGCTCCTTGTACGTCAGCGCAATGGCGTAATGCGTCGGGTTGGTGATCACAACGTCGGCGTCCTTAACCGACTGCATCATGCGCATTTGGCTCATCTGTCTTTGCTTCTGCGCAATCTTCCCTTTAATCTGCGGGTTGCCCTCCGTCAGCTTGTACTCGTCTTTAACCTCCTGCTTGGTCATCATCAGGTCTTTGCTGTGCTTCCACCGCTGATACATATAATCAAACGGCGCAAATATCGCCAGGGCGATGGCCAGCTTGAACGCCACCGCGATAATCGCATCCACAAACGTCGCCGTCGAGTACTTAACCTCCTGCGCCATCAGCGCCGGGAAACCGCCCATGCGGCTCTCAAATTCGGTGTAGGCCACGTAGCCGAGTATCGCCGTTTTGATGATCGCCTTGAAAAGGTCGATCAGCGTCCTTTTGGAGAAGACCCGCTTGAATCCGGCGATCGGGCTGATGCGTTCCATCTTGGGCATAAGCGCTTTGGTGGTAAACATAAAGCCCGTCTGCAGCACATTGAACAGCACGCCCGCCAGCAGCGCCGCCCCCAAAAACGGCGCCATGATCTTGATAAACATGAAGGCCGCATCCTTAAACGACGCCTGCACCCAGGCGGCTGTCATCACATCCGGCCCGGCGCTGGAGAAAAAGTGCCGCTGCAGATCGGTAATCCCCTTCACCATGGATCCGCCGAAGATGGCGATCGTTCCGAACATAACAGCCAGAGACATTGAGGTGATCAGCTCGGTGCTTTTGGATACCTGCCCTTTTTCCCGTGCGTCTCGCCGTTTCTTTGGTGTGGCTTTTTCTGTCTTTTCTCCTAATTGACTGCTCATGCCGCCAACCCTGCCAGCATCTTGTCAATTGAAGAGAACATGTTGCGGAATATCACGTCGGTAAATGCCACGAACACCGGCAGCACCAGCAGCAGTATCAGAAACCCCAGCAGCATCTTGAGCGGAATGCCCACCACGAACACATTCATCTGCGGTATCGCCCGAACGATAAACCCCAACACCACTTCCCCCAGCATGCCCGACGCAATCAGCGGCATGGCCACGTTGATTGCCAGCAGAAACGCCAGCACAAACACCTCAAGCGCCACAAGCCCAATGGCCGGGTCCAACGCCACTTGGCCCACCGGTATGTGAGAGAATGTGGCCCTGACAATATAGATCAGCTTCAGATGCCCGTTCACGCCAAAGAACGCGACCAGCAGCACCACATTGAGCATATTGCCCGTGACCGGCACGCTGATATTGCTCTGCACGTCGAAAACGTTGACCATGCCGAAGCCCATCTGCATATCCATCACCTGGCCGGCAGTCTGCACCAGCGAGAAAAACAGTGTGGTCACATACCCCAGCACAAGCCCGAACAGCAGCTCCTTGACACACAGCAGAGCGAAATCGATCACCCCGTTGTAGGAAACCGCCGTCCCCAGCGGGTTTGCGGAGAATATCACATACGTGATCACCACGCAAAACACCACCTTTACCATGTTCGGCACGTTCTTTCTGCCGAATATCGGAGACGAGATAATCAGCGCGCTCACCCGCAGCAGCATCAGTATGAAATAATCCAGATTCACTGTTATCGCGCGCACAATCCCGTCCATATTCCCTCATCATTGCAGCATCGTCGTCGCATACCCGAACATGCGGCCGGAAAACTCCGTTATGTTCGACAGCATCATGCCGCCGAACACCAGTATCACCAGCAGTATCGCGACGATCTTGGGCACAAATGCGAGCGTCTGCTCGTTGATCTGCGTCGTCGCCTGGAATATCGATATAATCACGCCCACCACCATCGCCACAATCATGATCGGCGCGGCCACCGTGAGTATGGTTGTCACCGCATCCTGCATCACGGTGATAATCTTTGCCTGGTCCATTTTCATCCCTCCTTAAATGTCGTCTCAGCCGGGCTTAACCAGGGCTGCTAGCCGAAGCTGGACAGCAGTGTCTTGACCGTCATCGTCCATCCGTCCACCAGCACAAACAGCAGCACCTTAAACGGCAGCGATATCACGATGGGCGGCAGCATCATCATGCCCATTGACATCAGCGAGCTTGCCACAATCATATCCAGCACGATAAACGGGATATAGAGCAGAAAGCCGATCTGAAACCCGCGCTTAATCTCGCTGGTGATAAAGGCGGGAATCAGCGTGGTGTTGGCCACGTCGTCAACAGTCTGGATATCCTTGTCCTTTTCCGAAACGGAAATAAAGAACTCCAGATCGCTTTTGTATGTTTGCTTGAGCATAAAGGTGCGCACCGGCTCCATCGCACGCTCAAACGCTTCGTCCTGATCAATCTCTTCCGCGATATACGGCTGATATGCGTTGACATTGATATCGTCGATCACCGGCGACATCACAAAGAATGTGAGAAAAAGGGCCAGCCCCACCAGCACCTGGTTGGGCGGCATCTGCTGCAGCCCCAGCCCGTTGCGGATCAGAGACAGCACGATGATGATGCGCGGGAAGCACGTGAGCATGATCAGTATCGACGGCAGCACCGAGAGTACAGAGAGCAGCAGCACAATATCCACCGTCTCCGAACGGTTGCCCAGCACCCCACCGAGCGGGCTCGACTCATCACGGTCACCGCCGCGGGGCAGCGCCGAGCAGCCGGCAAGCAGCAGCACCAGCAGCAGGCCGAGCATCACCACAATCACCAGCTTTTTACTCATACGGCGGCGTATTTTTTTCGAAACGGGTTTTTCTGCAATCAAACGGCTCATAGCTGATCCCCGTTTCCGCCGCTGGCTTTATTCTGCCGCTGTTCGATGGCGCGGCTCAGCTTTTCCAGTATGTCTTCATCCGCCGCATCTGCGCGCGGCTGCGGCGCTGTCTTTCTTTGCTGCTGCGCCTGCATACGCGCCTTTTGCAGGTCGGCCTGCGCGTTTTTAGCATTGCTCATAAAAGACGCCACTTTGCCGAAAAAGCCGCCTTCTTCCGCATCAGAAGACTCCTCCGGCAAATCGCCCAAGGTTTCTTTCTCGATTTCTCCCAATGTATTGATGGATTGGCCAGTCACGCCGATCAGTATGCACTTGCCCCCGACCTCGGTCAGATAAAGGCTCTTGTCTTTGGCGAGCGCCATACGGTCAAGCACGCAGATGTGTTTGCTCCTCATCATGCGCCTTGTTTTTTTGGAAAAGTATTTTGTCATCATGTATGCCCCAATGAGTACAGCAACCATAACGACAATATAAAAAAGTGTAGACCCCATATTGTCCATGACAAACCCCCCTACGGTCTACACTTTATATACCCCTAAAAAATTGTATGAAACAGGATTTATTCCCAAGCAGCGTTTACAGCTGCATGCCCATCACCTGGTTATAGGCGTCAATCACCTTGTTTCGTATCTGTATGGCCAGGTTTAAAGCCAGTTCCGCCTTCTGCGCTTCGATCAACGGCGTATGCAAGTCGTCCGTTTCGCCGGTCAGCAATCCTGTGTTCTCAATGCGGACCGACTCCTCGGCAACCTGCGCGTTGTCAAGCGCCTCCCCAAGCAAGTCTGTGAAGTTGCCTGAGCCGGTTTGCTTGGCCGGTGTATGATTAAGGCTGGTTATCAAGCTGTTGATTTCGCTGATCTGCATGGTTAAGCCCTCACTACTCTATGCGGCCGGTCAGCGGCCGATCTCCAGCGCCTTCACCGCCATGCTCTTTGTGGCGTTGAGCGCCGTCACGTTGGCTTCGTACGAGCGTGTGGCCGACATCAGGTCGATGATTTCCCTGGCTTGATCCACATTGGGTCTGGCCACATACCCCAGTTCATCCGCATCCGGATGCTCCGGGTCGTATTCATACTTAAAATCCGACATGTCTTCAACGATCTGCGACACCACCACGCCGCCGCCGCTCGCCTTATTCAGCATAGACGAGAATGTCTGCGGCTGCTCGGCCATCACCGTTACCCGGCGCCGGTATGGCCCGCCGTTCTCGGTTCTTGTGGTGTCCGCGTTGGCGATGTTCTCACTGATTACATCCATGCGCATACGCTGGGCTGTCAACGCCGAAGCGCTGATGTTCAGAGACGATAAGAAACCCATTCAAACTCACTTCCCTTCATTAATAGCCATTCTGAGCCTGCGGAATTCGCTGGAAAGCTGCTGCACCAGCGTGCTGTAATAGATCTGGTTTTGCGCCAGCTTTACGTTCTCCGCATCAATATTGACGTTGTTGCCGTCCATCCTATACGTTGTGTTGGTATCTTTGATCACAGTGGGCTGCGCTGAGGCGTTGCTGAATGTGATATGCCCCGCGCGCGTCTGTTTGTTTTTGATACCATCCTGCGCCAGCGCCCTTTTAAATGCCGACTCAAACGATACCGACGAACTCTTGTAATTTGGCGTGTCCACGTTGGCGATATTGTTGGTAATCACTTCGTTGCGCAGCCATGCCGCGTCCAGGCCGGCTTTAAGCATGCCCGCATTGCTGAAAAGCTTATCAATCAACGGGCCTCACCTCCTTTACTGGTCTTTATATTGTCCGTAGTATGCAAGCACTTTGTTCACATAGCCGCGCACGCGCGCGGATATCTGCTCGTATTGTTCCGGGTCATTCGCATCGGTGATGCCGTATCTGCCGACCCGACCCGGCCCGGTGTTATACGCCGCCAGCGCCAGACGAATATCGCCGAAGCGCTTGAGCTGCTTGGCCAGATAAGTCGATCCGCCCAGCACATTCTGCACCGGGTCAAACGGGTCTGTCACGCCCAGCTCTTTTGCGGTTCCCGGCATCAGCTGCATCAGCCCCTGAGCGCCTGCGCGTGATACAGCGTTGGAACGGAATGACGACTCCGTCTGTATGACCGCGCGGATCAGCGCCGGATCCAGTCCGGTTTTGCGCGCCGCGCTCATCACCGCCGCATCAATTTCGCTGCCAGTCGCTGCCGACGCTCGGCCCGTGTATCCGGTATAGAGCCCTGCCGCATAAACATCGGCTGTGCGCTGAGATGCCGGCACCGCCGCTTCAGCAGGCGCAGCCGCATGCATCCCCATGCGCTGCTGGACACCGCTGAGTATATCCGCAAACGCCGACTGAGCACCGCTGAATTTCGACGCTTTCTCCTCCAGCACGCTCTCAAACCGGCTCAGCTTGGATAAATAGATGCTTTCTACGCTTCTCATTGCTCCCTGACCAACTTCGTTTTGCCTGTGCCGCACGCCAAAAAGGCTTTGACACAATAAGGCTTGTCAGATAAATACACCGCTGATGGCATATTGAAACAAAAAAGATGAACGCTTCCGCTCATCTTATGGTCTGTGCTTACATGAAAAGATCCACCAGCAGCCCCCGGATGTCATCCACCATTTGCATGATCCGGATATTGTCCTGCTGATCCGATAATATTTCTCTGGTCAGTTCCTCCAGCTTTTCGTTCACACTGCGGATCACAAAGTGCGTCTTATGTCGTCCCTGCGTGTCAAGCGATTTCGCTTTATGCCCCGCAAAGGCATTGTTGGCTGCTTCCCCCAGCAGCTCCCTGATCAGTGCCCTGTATTCCATGACGGCTTTCAGATCTGCCTTTTGTTTAAGCTTTTCGCCCTGTTTGGCAATCCTCTCCTGAAGATCCTGCACATACCGCTGGTATTGCGCCTCGTTCAGCGTGGTCAGCTGACGCGCAAACGCAAGCCCCTGCCCGTTCGTGTCCGTCTTCTCCTTGATCGGCCCGGTTCTGTGGCCGTCTGTTATGATATGGCTGATGTCTTCAACCTTCATTGTTCTGCTCCGTTACACGCTCTTATTGATCGAAATGGTCTATTTGCTGGCATCCACGAAGAATGCGTCCTGACTCTCCGTCGGATTCGTATAGTGATCAACGCCCTTTTTGGCCTGGTTCAGATGTTTGATCTGATCTTTATACAGCTGAAGCTTTTCATGCGCCAACGTCGTATTCTCCTCGTCCAGCTGCAGCGTCCGGGCAATAATGCCGCGAATTTCCTTTTTCAGAGCCAGAATTTCAATGTCATCCGCTGTTTCAAATCCATGCTCTGCCCTTGTCAGCTCGTCAATAGCGGCGATGATCGTCTGGCGGGTATTAATCCCTTCGGCAAATGCATCGATTTTATCCTGCTGCAGCTCGGTTTTGATCTGAGCCGTCATGTTCATCATCTTTTCAAGCAGCTCTTTCTTCTGCCCAAGAACACTCATCAGTTCCGACTTGTCCTGTTGTTTCATCATCATTCACTTTCATACTCGTAACGAGCCGTCGTTTTGCATTCCTTCTGAACCTGCACCCATGTGTCGCGCAGGTTGCTCATGATCTCCGTGATCGGATCGATCATCGCCGCATCCTTGGATGCATTGATCCGGATGATCTGCCGGTGAACATACTCATAAATGGTCATCAGCTCCTTGGCGATGTCATATTGCAGATCCAACCCCATGATCAGCTCCATCACAATGTCCTGCGCTCTTTGCAGGTTGTTGTTGGTCGCCTCATAATCCTTTTTGCCAATTGCCATCTGGGCGAGCCTCAGCCGCTTGATGCAGCCGGAGTAGAGCATCACCACCAGATCCATTGGCGTGGCCATCATCACATCATGCCGCATATACTGTTGATACGAATTTGCCATCACAGCCATTTTTCAATCCCACTCCTCATTTATAATCATAACTCCTAAAACAAACGATATTATTTATTTGTTGTGAACAGAGATGCCAGCCAGTTCGATTGGCTGTTCATTCTCGACATCGCGGACTCCATTGCCGTAAACCTGGCCCACAGCATGGATTCTTTCACCGACAGCTTGCGGAGCAGCGAGGACTCATCGTTTTTTGAATTGCTGATCTGGTTATCCAGGCTGGACAGTGTATTGTTGGTTGCAGACGATGTGTAGGACAACAACGCATCCGATATCCGCACGACCAAGCCCGATTCAGCAAACGCCTGCTTCTTATCCGACGAAGTCGCCTTGTTGGTAAACAGGCTGCTGACCGCGTCCGGGTTGTTCTCCAGCGCATTGCGCAGCTTGGCTGTATCCAGCGTGATCTTGCCGCCGTCGTAATAGGCGCCCGTATTAAGGCCAATGGCCGATGCCGACAGCCCCGCGCCTTCCACCGTGGTATAAAACGCGCTGCGCATCGTTGAGAGCAGGGAAGATATTGCCGAGTCGTTGCGCAGCAGGCCGCTTTTGGCTTTCTCCTCCCATTTTAAAATCTCGGTCTCTGTCATTTCCGCCCTCTGCGCATCCGTCAGCGGGGGATACGAGCGGTAGACCGTTTCTCCGAGCCTCTTCTGCAGCGAATCGATCAGCGAATTGTAGGAGTCGATAAACGATTTGATTTTCTCGACTGTGCCCTCGATATTTGGCTCCACGCTGAAGGATATTGCCGAGTCCGACGTGTCTTTAAGCGAATACGTGAGGCCGTCTATGGCGAATGAATTGCTGGATCTGACGACCTCGACGCCTTCAATGCGCAGTATCGCGTCCTGACCGGATAC
>CAZNVX010000073.1:0-9838 GCA_964576225.1 uncultured Christensenellaceae bacterium | reverse complement strand
GCCAGCGGCGCAAACACGGAGCCCGCGGGCATTAAAAAAAGCTGGCTGCTCCTTTTCCGGTTGATATACGCGGTGTCCCGCTCGCCGCAGATGAAGCTGATGCTCTCAGAACCGCACATCACTGCTGACGACCTGCGCACCATATCCACCCCAACGCTGCTCACGGCAGGCAGCCGCGATATGATATCGGATGCGCACACGCGGATGATCCACGAATCCATACCGGGCAGCGAGCTGATCGTCGTCCGCGGCGCGACTCATAGCAGTTACATCGTGCACAGCAAAGAGATCGCCAAGCTGCTGATTGACCGGTTCAAAGAACAGGCATCATCGTCTTCCCGCTCCTGACAGCACCGCAGCGGCAAGTGACAAATTTGTCATATGCGCTGTCACCGCGTTGTCATGTGCGCGGTTTATCATGGCAGCATCAAAGAGTTTAAGGAGCCGCTTATGGAAATCTTACGGGTTGAAAATCTCACAAAAGTTTACGGAACTGGTGAAGCCGCGGTGCGTGCGCTGGATGGCATCAGCTTTTCCGTCGAGAAAGGCGAGTTCGTCGCCATTGTCGGTTCGTCCGGCTCGGGCAAATCGACGCTGCTGCATATATTGGGCGGTGTGGATCGCCCCACATCCGGCAGGGTGTTTGTGGACAACACCGATATCTACGCGCTGAATGAAACCAATCTCGCGATATTCCGCCGCCGTCAGGTCGGGCTGATCTATCAGTTTTACAATCTGATCCCTGTGCTGGCTGTGGAGGAAAACATCACGCTGCCGCTGCTGCTGGACGGACGCAAGCCGGACAAGACGCAGCTTAACAGTATATTTACGATGCTGGGGCTGGAGGACCGCCGCAAGCACCTGCCCAACCAGCTGTCCGGCGGACAGCAGCAGCGCGTCTCAATCGGGCGTGCGCTGGTCAACAGCCCCGCGCTGGTGCTGGCCGACGAGCCCACCGGCAATCTGGACAGCAAAAACAGCGCGGATATCATTGCGCTTCTGCGTCATTCCAATCAGAAATACAATCAAACGCTCATCTTAATCACGCACGATATGAACATCGCGCTGCAGGCCGGGCGCATCATCAGCCTGGAGGACGGCCGCATCATACGGGACGAGGTGACGCGTAAATGAATGTGATGAAAAGCTTTACGCTGCGCAGCCTTTCCCGCAACAAGAGGCGGACGGCTGTTACCATTATCGGCGTCATTATATCCGCCGCAATGATCACCGCCGTCACCACGTTCTTTGCTTCTTTGATCAGCCTGATCCAGCGCGACGCCATCGCCAGCGGCGGTAACTGGCATGCGGTGATTCACCGGGTTCCGGCAGGCAATCTGGATGTGATTGAAAAAAGCGGCGCGGTGAACACCGCCATACTCAACCGTGAAATAGGCTGTGCGCTGATCGACCCGTCCGGCAACCCGGAGTCCAACGCCAAGCCGTACCTTTTTATCCAGCAGTATGACACGGCGGGCTTTGACCAGATGTCCGTCAGGCTGGTCTCCGGGCGGCTGCCGCAACAAAGCGGCGAGGTAATCGTCTCGCAAAACCTTTCCAAAGGCACGGATATCTCCTTGGAAATCGGCGACGAAATGGCGCTGGAGGTGGGTCGTCGCTTCGCGCCGGACGGTACGCAGATTGCCGACAACTCGCATTATTATTACGAAATGAATGATGACGGCACCGAGAGAACAGCTGAGGTTTTCAGGCCGGACCAGTCGGTCACATTCACGGTCGTGGGTGTGATGGAGCCTCCCGCTTTTGAAAAGAGCTGGAACGCCGGCTTTGGCGTGCTGGGATTCATCGACACAGCGGCGCTGGCGCCGGATGAAACGGTCAACGTGTACCTGACCATGTCTCATCTTGACCGCAACATGTTCACCACCATTCCAAAGCTGGCGCAGGAAGCCGGTGTCGCCAATGAACTTGTGGAATACAACAACGATCTGCTGCGCTACAGCGGCATATTGAGGGATGACAACGTCTACAGTTTTGTCATGGGCTTCGCCGCGGTGATTATTATCATTATTATGGCTGCCTCCATATCGCTCATCTATAATGCGTTCGCGATATCCGTGTCTGAGCGTACACGGCAGCTGGGCTTACTGTCAAGTGTGGGGGCCACCCGGCGGCAAAAGCGCGCCAGCGTCTATTTTGAGGGGCTGTTCATCGGCGCCATCGGAATACCGCTGGGTATTCTTGCCGGTATCGGCGGCATGGCCGTCACGCTGGCTGCGATACAGCCGCTGCTGGAAAGCTTCATCAATGTTTCCCACGGGCTCACACTGTCGATGGTGGTGCTGCCGCAAGTGCTGATTGCCAACGTCGTGCTGTCCATTGTCACCATTTTCATCTCCGTATGGGTGCCGGCCGCACGCGCGTCGCGCATCACGCCCATCGACGCCATCCGCCAAACGGGCGATATACGCCTGACCCGGCGCACGGTGCGCACATCACGCCTGACACGCGCGCTGTTCGGTTTTGAAGCCGAGGTGGCGCTCAAAAACTTAAAGCGCAACCGCAAAAAATACCGTTCCACCGTTATTTCGCTGGTCATCAGCCTCGTGCTGTTCCTGACGGTGTCCACCTATGCGCAGATGACGACGTTCATCTCAAGCGCAACCAGTTACGGCACCAACTATGATATCCAGGTGGACTACCAGCCGATGTCGGATACCGAGCGCGACGCCCTCAGCCAGCAGGTGCAGGCACAAAGCGGCATCACGGATTACACCCGTTCTGCTTCGCTGGTCGGCTACGTTCCCGTCACCGGGGAACAGCTCACCGAATATACAAAGCAATTCGCCATTCACCCGCAGGGCGGCAGCTTTATCGTTTATATTATGGGTCTGGACGATCAGAGTTTCATGGATTATGCAAAAACCGTGGGCGTCAACCCGGCGGATTATGCCGATGCTCAGAACCTTAAAACAATATTCATCAACCATGGACAGGACAATATCGCGTCCGAAGATGGCAAGCTGAAAAAGGCCTCAGGCGACATACTGAACGTAAAACCGGGGGACAGCTTCGATTTTACTGTCGGCGATGTGCCGGAAGACTCCGGTCAGGCGGAGAAACCCGTCTCGTTTGAGTTCAGCATCGGTGCGATTACGGATGAGCGTCCGATGGGCAAGCTGATACAGAGCTTCTACACCCCGACCTTCGTGGTCAGCCAGTCTGTGTTGAGTGCCATACTGCCGAATCTGAGCAAAGACGACTTGCAGCTGTATGTGGATTACGCCGATTACATGACGGCAGAAGATGATGTGCTGCTGGAAAAAAACCTCATCAATCTGAACGAACGCGTGCAGAAGGGTTACTACATCTACAACATCCACAGCGCGGCACGGTCTGAGCAGAACCTGTACACATTTTTGGGTGTGTTCGTCTACGGCTTCATCATATTGATCAGCCTTATCTGTATCGCCAACATCTTCAACACGGTATCCACCAGCATCGCGCTGCGACGGCGGGAGTTCGCCATGCTGCGCTCGGTGGGCATGACGCCGGAAAGCTTCAACCGCATGGTGCGCTTCGAGAGCATATTTTACGGGCTCAAGGGGCTGCTGTGGGGGCTCCCCGTCAGCGTGTTTATCGCATGGGTGCTTCACCGGCTGCAGCTCTCGGTGCTGTCCTCCGGGTTCACGCTGCCGTGGACGAGCTACGGTTTTGGTGTGCTGATGATCCTCGTCATCGTGTTCTCCACGATGATGTACGCCACACATCGCATCAAAAAGGAAAACATCATCGACGCACTGAAAGAGGAAAACATTTAGCAGAACAGCATCTTAGCCCCTTTGCATCAGCGCAGAGGGGCCTTTGCGTTTGGCTTAATGAAATGTAAACATACCTGACGCGTGTTTTACATCTGCCTTTTTTATGTTATAATACGCCTGCGCGGCTTAACGAGCTGTTAAAGCAAGCGCTGATACAAGGAGAAACCATGCAGTTTTGGCGCAACCGTCCGTTGATGATCACCATCATCGTGGTCATCATACTGCTCGTTGTCCTGGTCATTACGGCGGGCGAAAACATGACAGGTACTGAAAGTTTCGTGGGCAGTGTGTTTACGCCGCTTCAACGCGCGCTGTATTCAGCCACAGACGCCATTGGCGACTTTTTCGGGCGCATATTCGCCGGTACCGATCTGCAGACTGAGAACCTTGAGCTCAGAGCCCGCGTGGCCGAGCTTGAAGGGCAGCTGGCAGACTATAACGCCGTCAAAGCGGAAAACGAACGCTTAAGCGCCCTGTTGAACTTTGACACCAGCACACAGAATCTCGACTTTGTCACCGCCCGTGTGATCGGCAAAGCGCCGGGGCACTGGTTCAACATTTTCATTATTGACGTCGGGCTGTCGCAGGGCATAGAAGTGAACATGCCCGTTGTCAATGGCGACGGGCTGGTGGGCCGCGTGGTGGACTCAGGCGCGGGGTTCAGCCGTGTGCTGGCCATCATCGACGCTTCCAGCGGCGTATCGGGGATCGTCGAGCGCACGCGGGACAACGGCATACTCACCGGCACAGACTCCTCGGGCGATGGGGATGCGCTGATGATAATGGGAAATCTGCCGCTTGATGCCGACCTGATGCCGGGAGACACAGTCATCACGTCCGGGCTTGCCGGTGTGTTTCCCAAGGGCATTGCGGTGGGTGAAGTCACCGAGGTTCGCGCCAGTACGGACGGCATGCGCAACCAGGCCATTGTCACGCCGTGGGTCGACTTTTACCATCTTGAAGAAGTAATGGTCATCACCACAAAGCCGGTCAATATCAGTGAGGCGCTCAAATGAGGCTTCTCGTGCTGGCAGCGGTTGTCGTTATCAATCTCATATTCACCGGCGCCGTGTTTCCGAATATCAATATTGCCGGTATCGCACCGGATATCATCATCTGCACCATGGCATCACTCGTCGCGCTTGAAAAAAGCATGACCGGAGCGGCCATCGGTCTTGTCTGCGGGCTTGTTCTGGACGTTATATTCACAGGCGCAATCGGTTTTTTTGCTTTGCCGTATTTCCTTGCGGGGGTGGCCTTATATTTTGCAGGCAACCGCTTTCGTTATATCGATCCTGTCTTTCTTCCCTGCGTCCTTGCCGTGGGGGCTTACGCAGTCAAAGAGCTGGTGATGGCACTGCTGGCATACATGCTCGGTTTGGACTTTTCGCTTTCCCGTATGTTTCTGCGCTATATGCTGCCCGAAGCGCTGGCAACCGGCCTTTTCATGCTGCTCGTTCACCTTGTTTTCAAACGCCTTTACCGATCCAGCAACATTCGTCCCAAAGGCATGGAGGACTTTAAGAAGCTGCTCTGATTGTAAACAAATCGTGACCTGCTTTCTTGTGCCATCAGACAAATGCTATAATACCGACAGTAAGAATGCGTTTTGTATTGGGGGAGTCTGCACATGAGCAATTCAGGCGGTCATTTTTCCGGCCACCCACGAAACAGCCCCATCGGCCATGACCATTCGGATTCCATTGAGGTGCGGGGCGTACCAAAAGGAGCTCCGTCGCGCCAGCAGCGCCGCGCCCAGGAGAAACAGGCGGTAGCAACCATCCGCGCCCGCAACGAACAAGCCCGCCAGCTGGCTTTCGCGCAGCGACGGGCTCGCCGGGCCGAGCTTCTGTCCCTTCCGAGAGACAAGAAAAAGGCGTTTCTGGAGGCTGAGAAAGCCGAAAAAAAACGCCGGGCCTGCCAGCGCAAGGCCGACCTTGCAGAGCAGAAGCAGGCCTTTGCCACCCTTTCCCCGCCCGAGAGAAAAGCGTTTCGTGCATCGCGAAGAAAACAAAGGCGTCTGGAAAACAGAGCCAGAATAAGCTATGTGCCGCTTCAGGTGATCAAATACATGCTGCTTGCGGCGCTGCTCGCGGGGCTTGTTTATGCGGGCGATGTGGCTTACGGTGTTTTTTTTGACAACTCCGCCGCATTTGCCGACACGAGCCAGGCGCTCTCACGCCCGCCCCAAACCGAGGCGCCCGAGCCTTCTGCAACCGCGGCGGCTGTCGCTGTCTCCACACCCGCGCCCACGATTGATCCGTATGAACTGCTGTTGTCGCAGGCGGATCTTGATTTTATGAAGGACCGTGTCAACATTCTGGTTCTCGGTATTGACGAGAGTCTGGAGCGTGCCAACTGGGGCACCTTCCGCACCGATACCATGATACTGGTTTCCATCGATTTCACCGATAACGACGTGGTGATGCTCTCACTCCCGCGTGACAGCTTTGTGCCGATATACGGCAAAGATGAGCGCGATAAGATCAACACGGCGTTTGCAGTGGGCGGCGGGTATAAAAAGAAGGGCTTTGAATACGCGATGAATACCGTGTCGATGACGCTCGGCGGCATTCCCGTTAATCATTACGTCTGTTTCGATATGACAGTCGTCAAGGAAGTGGTCAACGCGCTCGGCGGCCTCAACTACGACGTCGACATCAACGTCAACATGAACGGCCGGACGATCGCGAAAGGCTATCAGCACCTTGACGGGCAGCAGGTGCTCGATTACTGCCGGCAGCGCAAAGGCGACAGTGACATATCGCGCGTGGACAGGCAGCAGCGCATGATCATGGCCATTTTCAGCGAAGTAAAAACCACCGGCCAGCTCAAAGACATCCCCGCCATCTACGCCGCGGTCACCGGAAATATTTATACGGATCTGACGCTCAAGCAAATATCCTCTCTGGCCGCGTTTGCCATGAACATGGATGCCGCGGGTATAGAGCGGTACACACTCCCGGGCGGTTTTCTTAATATAGACGGCACCAGCTTCTGGGGTGTCAACCAATACGAAAAGCGGGATTTGGTCAAACGGTTGTTCGGGGTCACCATCAAAGTGAGCGATGCGGACCACGTCACAACTCTCCAGGCGCTTGCAGCTCAAAAACGAGCTGCTGTTGCTGCCGCCAATGCAGCCGTTGCCGGCGCAGCAGACTGGAAGAGCGCAAACGGCTCTTTTCTTACAGCCGCAGAGATGTCTGAGCTGAACAGCCGCATCACTGCGCTAAACGCCCTCGCTGCCATAAAAAACCCGCACGAAGTGGCCTCCTCAATCAGCCTGATTACCGCCGGCACTGACGCGTTCAATACGTGGCTGGCCGCGCTCAAAGCATCGGTGACCGCGCGTATTGCCCCCTCTCCCACGCCTGCGCCTGTCACGCCCACGCCCGTGCCTGCCTCGCCCACCCCTGCGCTCACGCCAGCCCCCGCTCCCACCGAATCACCGGAGACCACACCTTAAACCGGATATAGACAAAAGCCGCCGGGATGTTGTCCCTGCGGCTTGTTATTTTGTCTGCGCATCAGCCTGCGCCAGCATAAAAGGAGCATAAAAGCGGTTGCTGATGATGATTATAGCCAATTACAAAAATAATATACAGTGCATGTATTGCCGCAAATATATACATAATTCGACGATGGAATCTGTACTTGTCCGGCAGACTCTGATATAATAATCCTACAAATGAATTCGGATTGAGGTGTCACCATGGTTGAGATCAGACAGGTTAAAAGCAAGCGTGACGTGAAAAAATTCGTCGGTTTCCCCGACATACTCTACAAGAACGAAAAAAACTATGTTCCCGAGCTCAAATCCGAAGAATACTCGATGTACTTTCCGGAAACCAATTTCTCTTTTGAATACTGTGATGCAAGGTTCTATCTCGCCTATAAAGACGGCCGGATTGTGGGGCGTATCGGCGCTATTGTCAACCGGACAGCCAACGAATTATGGAATCAAAAACAGATCCGCATCACACGTGTGGACTTTGTTGACGACGCGGAGGTGTCGGGCGCACTGTTCGACGCGGTGGAGAGCTGGGCAAGAGAGCTTGGTTTAACGGAAGCGCACGGCCCGCTCGGGTTTACCGACCTTGATAAGGAAGGGCTGCTGGTTGAAGGGTTTGACCGGATGGGCTCCACCGTGACGATATACAACTTTCCGTATTACGCCAAGCATTTTGAGGACAATGGCTACGCAAAGGATATCGATTGGCTCGAATACCGCATCCGCGTGCCACAGAAGGGCGACGAGCGTGTGGCCCGCGTCAGCCGGCTGGCCGGAAAAGTGATGGAACGCACCCATGTGCATTTTTATGACCTGAAACGCATGAAGGATGCGGCTCCCATTGTCGTACAGATATTTGATCTGCTCAGCGAATGCTACAAGGATCTTTACGGCGTGGTGCCGTTTACCGAAAAAATTGCCAAGGACTATCTGCGCCGGTTTGCCCCGCTGATGAGTCCGGATTTTGCCAAGTTCATCATCGACGACAACCGCAAGCTCGTTGCCTTCGGGCTCGCCGCGCCGTCACTCGCAAAGGCTTTTCAAAAATCCAAAGGCCGCTTGCTGCCACTTGGTTGGTTCCATCTGTTGCGCGCCCTCAAAAAACCCGAAGAGCTTGAGCTCTATCTTGTTGCCGTCCACCCCGACTATCAGAAATCAGGATTGGCCGCTTTGCTCCTCAATGAGGTCACCGCCTCCGCCATCCGCAAAGGCGTGAAGTTTGCCGAATCCTCGCCGGAGCTGGAAAACAACCAGCGTGTTCAGGATATGTGGAAGAATTTCGACGTTGAGCAGCATAAACGGCGCCGCTGCTATAAAAAGCAATTGGTTTAAGCCAGCTCAAACACCTTCCTGTTGCGCGCCACATCCAGCATCACCGCGTCTTCCATCGTATAAACGCCGGGCATCTTTCCCATCAGCCACTTGGCCGCGAAAATGGCGCCCTGGCCGAATGCACCGCGGTTTAGTGATTCATGGACGATGCGAATTGTCTGATTGGGCAGCCCGAATACCACCTCATGCTTGCCCACAATGCCACCCACGCGGATCGAATTCACATGCTTATGGATATCCAGCCCCAGATCCTCCGCAATGCGTAGCGCCGTACCTGAAATGTCCGGCTTTTCCTTAAAATGCTCTTCTATAATCTCGATGTCCGCATTCGGCGCGATACGCTGCAAAACCTTTGAAACCTCGATCAGAAAATTGATGCCCAGCGTGATGTTGGGTGAATAAAGCACCGCCACACGGTGTCCCAGGTCTTTGAGCTGCTCCATCTGGCTTTTCTCATATTTGGATATCGCCGATACAATGCGCGTCCCCGCATAGGCCGCCGGCTTGTAATGCTGTACCGCGCTGCTGATGGAAAAGTCAACAATCACATCAACAGGGTTTTCTTTGTAGAATGTCTCTGTATCGATGGATTGAACCGAATAAATCCTGCCCCTGTCGCGCTCGAGACCGAGCAGATGGCTTGCATAATCCCCCTCGTTCCGTTTAGATCGACGCATCACCCAGCCAAGCTCGCAGCCCTCATCCTTTAATATCTCCTGCGCCACCAAAGAACCCGTTTTGCCAAAACCGAACAAGCCTATCTTCACTTTCAATACCGCTCTCCTCCTTTTCTAGTATTTTTGACCTCCTCCACAGCTGCACGACGTTCTTTTGTGAGCAAAAAATAAATGATGCCGCCCATATTTCATGGCGCATACCCATAAATGCTTTTGCATAAGTATGCGTTAAAAAGCCCATCGGCAAAAAACAAACGTCTCGCGCAAAGAGGAAGAAAGTATGTATATTCAGTTGTTATTCCCGATACCTATGCCCGGGATGCCACCAATACTGCCTGATAACACGAAAAATAAATACAGACGAAGCAACTCGCCGAAAACCGGCACTATCTGCCGGTACGGCGTCTGAGAACGAAAGAACGCCCGCCGGCTTCGGAGCCCGCGTTCTCACGCGGGAATTTATATTGTGACACTATTCTAACATAACGCGAACCTTAAAGCAAGCATTCGCATATTAATACACTATAGCAAGAGAC
>CAZNVX010000072.1:1926-9860 GCA_964576225.1 uncultured Christensenellaceae bacterium | reverse complement strand
AAAGAGACAATGCTTAGGGTCAAGGCCGGAGACCGTGCCGCGCGGGAAGAATTCATTCGGGGAAATCTTCGGCTCGTTCTCAGTGTGATACAGCGTTTTACAGGCCGCAGAGAGAACATGGACGATCTGTTTCAGGTCGGCTGCATCGGATTGATTAAAGCGATTGACAACTTCAATGTTGAAATGGGCGTTCGTTTTTCGACCTATGCCGTGCCCATGATCACCGGAGAAATACGCCGCTATTTGCGTGACAACAACAGTATCCGCGTTTCCCGTTCGTTAAGAGATATCGCATATAAAGCCCTGCAGATTCGTAACACAATGGCCAAGAAGGATTGCAGCGACCCCACCGTGGAAAAAATAGCGGCAGAGCTTGGCGTCAGCGTTGAGGATGTGGTCTTTGCTCTTGACGCGATCCAGGACCCTGTATCACTTTATGAGCCTGTCTATCATGACGGTGCGGATGCCATCTATGTAATGGACCAGCTGCAGGACAAAAGCTGCGCCGACGAAACATGGCTGGAAGGCATTGCGATCAAAGAAGCCATCGATAAGTTGGGAGAACGGGAGAAAAACATAATCAGAATGCGTTTCTACCAGGGCAAGACACAAATGGAGGTGGCGGAAGAGATCGGAATTAGTCAGGCTCAAGTGTCAAGACTGGAAAAGAATGCCCTAAAATCAATGCGCAGGAGCATTTGAGAACGGCTTGCTGCATCATTATAGCCCATAATAGTCAAAAGACCGTTTCTCGCGCCGGTCTTTTTTTTGCGTGATGCATAATATGATAACAGTGAGGTGATCAGTTATGACGCGGTACTCCAAACTCCGACAAAAGGAAGTTGTTAATATATTGGATGGTGCGCGGCTTGGGTATATTTGCGATCTGCTTATGGATGTCTGTACGGGTAAAATCTGCGCGATTGTGGTGCCAGGCCCCTCCCGGTTTTCATTCCTGTTTAAGGGCGACCGGGACAGCGTGATACCCTGGCAGAACATTCGAAAAATCGGCGAGGATGTGGTTTTGGTGGAAATCGACATAAATTGCATGCCAAACTACCATGATTAATTGAATTAATTCATAATTATGCTATAATGAATGCAAATGACGCATGGGGGCTAATTATGAAGTGTGTGTATTGCGGATGTATGGAAAGCAAGGTTGTGGATTCAAGGCCCACAGATGAAGGAAGCTCAATCAGAAGGCGCAGGGAATGCCTGTCATGCAAAAAGCGTTTTACAACTTATGAAAAGATTGACAGCCTGCCCTTGCTTGTCGTTAAAAAGGATGGCGAACGCGTCCCATTCGATTCGGACAAGGTCAAGATCGGCATTATCAAAGCCTGTGAAAAAAGACCCGTCCCCATGCATGATATTGAAGCGCTGGTGGCCAACATAGAGAAAACGATATTCAATTCTTTGCGACAGGAGATTACCTCCAAAGAAATCGGAGAGCTGGTCATGAAAGGGCTTAAAGACCTGGATGATGTGGCATACGTACGTTTTGCTTCGGTTTACAAAGAGTTTAAGGATGTCGATACGTTTATGCAGGAGCTTCAGCGGCTTCTGGAAGAAAAATAAATGCAGCAGGTTAATAAGGGGTTTACGCTGTGGAAAAAGAAAGGTGTTCGCTTCCTGACAATACCGGCCTTTGATCGTGCCGGAGGCGTCACATGCGCATTTTCCACACGCATCGGCGGGGTCAGCCCCAAGCCATATGATTCACTGAATTTCAGCCGCAAAAGAGAACCGAACCCTGACAATTTCATGGAGAATATGCGCCGTTTTGCCGGAGCATGCGGTTTTGACAGCAACCGTGCCGTAACAATCAACTACGCGCACAGTGCGTTGCTCTGGCAAGCTCGCCGTGAGGATGCCGGGTGTGGTATTGTGCGAGAGACTGTCCCGAAGGTTTGTGATGGGCTTTATACCGTTCAGGCGGATCTTCCGCTTGTTTCGTTCCATGCGGACTGCGTACCGCTGTTTTTTTATGACCCGAAGCGGCGTGCCGTTGCCGTTTGCCATGCAGGCTGGCGGGGTGTGGCTGCTCATATCACGCGCCACGCGCTGGAAGCTCTTATCGATCTGGGCTGCAGGCAGGCGGATATTCTGGCGGCGGTGGGCCCGTGCATCAGTGTGCGTCATTATGAAGTGGGTGAGGATGTGCACGATATATTTTGCCGTGAATTCGGACCGGCGGCTTTGCAAGCGCGTCAAGGCCGTCTGTATGTCGATCTGAACGCTGCGTGTGTTCAGGATATGCTGGCCGGCGGTCTTGCCCCCGGAAACATCACCGTGGCAGACCTATGCACATATGAAAATCCGTATTTGATGTTCTCACACCGCCGGGACCGTGGGCAGACAGGCGCGATGGCGGCCATCATCAGTATTAAAGGATGAAAACGATTTAATGAATGAAAAGGTGCTTATCGTCGATGATGAACTCAATATTTTAGAGCTTCTCGAGTACAACCTGAAGAAGGAAGGCTACGACGTGCTGCGTGCCCAAACAGGTGAGGCTGCTGTGGCGCTGCTTGAAAAACATCGCCCCGACATTGTGCTGCTCGACCAGATGCTGCCGGGTATTGACGGTCTGGGCGTTCTGAAGAAAATCCGCTCCATCGATGCATTGGCCGATGTTCCTGTGATTATGGTGACGGCACGCGCGGAGGAAGTCGATAAGATCATCGGGCTTGAGCTGGGCGCCGACGACTATGTGGCCAAGCCCTTCAGCGTCAGAGAGCTCTGCGCGCGCATCAAAGCGCATATTCGGCGGTCACGCCGGTTAGAGGCGCAGTCCGCGCCGGTTATGACCTGCAAAAAGCTCAGAGTTGACAGCGCTAACTACAAGGCCTACATTGCCGATACGGAATTAAAGCTGACATTAAAAGAATTTGAGCTGCTGGTGCTGCTGATGTCTTGCGGCGCGCAGGTGCTCACGCGGGATATGATATTGAACAAGGTATGGGGTTACGATTATTTCGGTGAGACACGTACGGTGGATGTTCATATCACCAACCTGCGAAAAAAACTGTTGGCGTATGGGGATTGTATCGAAACAGTGCGCGGCGTCGGATACCGTTTCAGCATCACAGATGAACCGGATATTTAAAAAGATCGCGATCAGAATCAGCTTGTTATTCCTTGCCGTTATCAGCGCCGCAAGCGTGTTTTCTGTTGTGTATCTGGACAGCGCGTACAAACAGGATATCCGGGAAGAGCTATTCCGGCACAACAGGACAATAGAAAAAATTCTCTTGCTTGAAAATTTTCATACCGCTTCGCTCTATGAACTCGATGAAATACAGAATATGCGGATCACGCTGATGGATTTTGGCGGTACCGTTGTTTTTGATTCGCGGGCGGACGCGGCCAACCTGGAATCACATGCAAACCGTCCTGAGTTTATTGAGGCGATCACATCAGGGGCTGGCAGTAATATCCGCCGAAGCGGCACCCTTAATGCCGATATGATGTATGCCGCTCTGCGATCGGACGATCTCAACATGGTTGTCCGGGTATCGGTAATGCTGGACGGCGTTGCGGCTTATTCAAGCTCATTGTGGATTCCACTGCTCACGACGCTGCTGATTGCCTTTTTGCTGTGCCTTGGTATATCGCTGTTTGTATCGCGCGGCTTTACGCGGCATATCGTTCATCTGCAAAACGATACCGTAAAAATTGCAGAAGGCCGGTACGACGAGCTGAGAAAACTGAATACCAAAGATGAGATTGAGACTCTATCGGGTGCATTATGTGAAATGGCTGATAAGCTCCGGCGCAATTTTGAAGCCATCAACGAAAACAACTCTCGGATGGAAGCGGTATTCCGGGCAGTTCCGGGGGGCATCATAGCCGTGGACAACGCGATGAGAGTTATCATGGCCAATCCTGCAGCGCGCAGCATGTTCGCTATGGATAACAATCCGGATGGCCGGCATTTTCTTGAGGCCACGCGGCATAAAGGCCTCGAGTCCGTGATACGCGAAGCGGCCATGAGCACCAACGTTGTCGAACGGGAAATGACCATTTCGCGCAGCATGGACATGCTTTATCTGCAGGTGTTTGCAGCATCTGTATCGGGCGAAGGAAATACCTACGGCGTAATCCTGCTTGTTCAGGACATCACGCACCTGCGAAAGCTCGAAAATTTGAGAAGAGAATTTGTGGCCAATGTGACGCACGAGCTTAAAACACCGCTGACCGTTATACGCGGCTTTGTGGACACACTAAAAGATCCGTCCATGAGATCAATTGATTTTTCGCGGTTCCTCGATATCATTGCGCTTGAAACGGAGCGCCTTACCCGGCTTATCAACGATGTGCTGGTATTGTCAGAAATCGAAAACATCGCCGAGAAACCGACAGAGGCTGTGGATTTTAGAGAAGGGGTGCGCGAGGCAGCGATGCTGCTGGAAAAAGCGGCATCTAAAAAAGGCCTGAAATATCATGTGGACATAGGCGACGAAGAAATACTGGTAGCGGCTGATACAGACAGGATCAAGCAAATGGGCATCAATCTGATTGATAATGCCGTCAAATATACCATGCCGGGAGGAGAGGTTTGCATTTCGGTGCGCTGCGAAGGGGATGAAGCCGTCTTTTGCGTGAGGGATACCGGCATCGGCATACCTGAGGACAAACTGCCGCGCCTTTTTGAACGCTTTTACCGGGTGGACACCAGCCGTTCGCGCGCGCTTGGAGGAACGGGGCTCGGGCTTGCCATCGTCAAACATATCGTCAGCCTGTTCGGCGGGCGGATATCAGTCTGCAGTCAGATTAACGCAGGAAGCACCTTCACCGTATACCTGCCGCGGCTTGCGGGCAAAGCATAAAAATATTTGCATGGGCGCTTGCACAATTTCATAAAATGTGCTATATTACGCTCATAAGCAAGCTTTTGACGGGAGAGTGGGAGAAACCCACTCTTTTAAATTGTGTGATCCGGTTTTTGCCCGGATGAGCATGGCAGGTGAATGAGAATTTCTGTGAAAATTGAAAGGATGATCGAATCGCTCGTGATGCCGGTCATTGAAGCCAACGGATATGAATACGTCGGAACTGAATTCAACAAGGCAGGCGGTGCCTGGGAGCTGATCATTTATGCGGATAAACCGGGCGGGCTGGGGCTTGATGACTGTGAAAAAATCAGCCGGCTGATTGAGCCCGTCATTGATGAGCGCGACCCGATTGCCGAGTCTTATTGTCTTTGCGTGTCTTCACCTGGGCTTGACCGCCCTTTGAAAACGCAAAGGGATTTTGAGCGCAGCATGGGTATGAAAGTGAACCTAAAACTATACCGGGCTGCGGATGGGCAGAAGGAATGGACGGGTACGCTCAAGGGCTACAGTGAAGCCAGCGTGACAATCCATACGTCCGATGGCGAAAAAGAGTTTGACATCAAAGATGTGGCCATTGTGCGGCTGCATGCGGACATATCATTCGGGAGGTAAACCATGAGTACGGAATTTCTGAGCGCGTTGGCTGCGCTGGAAAAAGAAAAGGGCATTGATAAAAGCATTTTGATTGATGCGATTGAAAACGCGCTGGTTTCCGCATACAAAAAAAATTACGGTTCGGCACAGGATGTCCGGGTGCAGGTTGACCCTGACAGCGGGATGTTTAAAGTCTATGCGAAAAAAACAGTCGTTGAAACAGTTGAGGATGAAACGGCTGAGATGGCTTTGAAAGAAGCGCAGAAGATAAACATTGCCTATGAACCGGGTGATATGATTGAGCAGGAGGTCACGCCGGGGTCCTTTGGACGGATTGCCGCGCAGACAGCCAAACAGGTGGTCGTTCATCGTTTAAGGGAAGCGGAGCGCGGTGTCATATACGAAAAATTCATTGAGCGTGAGGGAGAGGTGATGACCGCCTCAATTCATCGCGTGGACAAGGGAAGCGTGCTGCTTGAACTGGATGGCGTGGAGTGCATCATGCCGTCTGCCGAATGCGTGCCGGGCGAACGGTATAATGTAAACGACCATATCAAGGTTTACGTGATGGAAGTGCGAAAAACCACGAAAGGGCCTCAGGTCATCGTTTCCAGAACGCATCCGCATCTGTTGAAGCGGCTTTTTGAAATCGAAGTGCCTGAAATTATGCAAAATATCGTGCACATCAAAAGCATTGCACGGGAGGCCGGCTCAAGAACCAAGATTGCCGTCCACTCTGATGACGACAATGTCGATCCGGTGGGGTCCTGCGTTGGCCAAAAGGGCTCGCGTATCGACAGGGTTGTGGCGGAGCTTGGCAACGAGAAGATAGATGTGATACCATGGAGTTCGGATCCGATCGAGTTTATTGCCAACTCGTTAAGACCTGCCAAGGTTCTGATGGTGCAGATTAACGAATCTGAAAAGGCCGCGAAAGTGGTTGTACCGGATTATCAGCTGTCGCTGGCTATCGGCCGGGAAGGGCAGAACGCCCGGCTGGCCGCAAAGCTGACAGGCTGGAAGATCGATATAAAGAGTCAATCCCAGATTGAAGCGGCGCTTTTTGATAATGACGACGAGTCTGCGGACGATGAGACCGACGACATGGGTTTTGATCTGTATGATGATGATGGCATGGATGTCGCATCAGACGGTATTTATGAAGATGACAATGGTGACGATGTGGTTAACGCTGACGAATAGAGCGTTGCCGTTATGGGTCGTTTTCGGTAAGTGAGGGATGGAGCTTGAAAGCCAAAAAAGTGCCTGTTCGAATGTGTATCGCCTGCCGCGAGAGCCGGCCTAAAAAAGAGCTGGTGCGTGTGGTGGCAGCAAATGGCGCCCTGAGTGCTGACGAAACAGGGAAGGCGCACGGCCGCGGCGCCTATCTATGCCCAAGCATAGATTGCCTTGACCGTGCCAGAAAGACAAAGGCATTTGACCGCGCGCTCGAAACATCTCTCGGTGAAGAAGCTTACAGTGCGATAAAAAGAGTGATACTGCGTCGTGACATCAAATAAGCTTTCGATGGCAGGCCTGGCCTACCGCGCCGGCCGCGCGCTTGCTGGCAGTGAGGCCTGCGAAAAGGGAATTAAACGAAGGCAGGTGTGCCTGCTGATGGTGCAGGCGGGCCTGTCGGAAGGCAGCCTTTCCAAATTCGCTGGTTTGTGCGGCCAATATGGCGCGGATATGATGATGATTAACGCGCAGTATGATCTGGGTGGGGCGATTGGCCGCCCGGGCGTGATGCTGCTGGGAATCACGGACAGCGGATTCGCAGCGGCAATAAAGAAGAATTATGTTGGTGGGAGTGCATTGAATGAGCAAACTGAAAATCATTGATATGAATAGGCAGCTGATGGATAAATCCAAGCAAACCGTCGCACGTATGGAATCGCTGCAAAACAGCGTGCAGACGCATTTGGCCACGCTCAAGCGCCTGGAGGCAGAGCTGATCAAAATTGCCCGTGCTGAAGCAGAGGAGAAGCGCAACCGCCAGATGCAGGAGGAGATGGAGCAGTCCCGCACCGAGGAAAAAGATAACGTGGTGGAAGCGACGATTGTACAGGACAAAACATCTGTTTCCAAAGAAGAGACGGAGGGTTTATCTGATCTGTCCGAAGAGAACAATGATACCCGGACGTCTGCCGCAGAGACTGCTGCTGCTGAAGTGAAAGAGCAGAGTGCGGAGCCAGCCGCAGACGCGGAGCCAGTGATCGCACCCGTGAAATCTTCTGAAAAGGAAGCTCATTCGAAGGCCGATAAGCCGATTGTCTCGCGCTCCGGTGCGGAACAGAGATCAACCGAGCATGCAACCGAAAGACGTTTTGATAACGACAGACGGCCGCCGCGCCCACAGGAGGGAAGACCTTATTCTCAGGATGGACGGCCGCCGCGCACGCAGGAGGGAAGGCCATATTCCCAGGATGGACGGCCGCCGCGCGCGCAGGAGGGAAGGCCATATTCCCAGGATGGACGGCCGCCGCGCACGCAGGAGGG
>CAZNVX010000072.1:0-1826 GCA_964576225.1 uncultured Christensenellaceae bacterium | reverse complement strand
GGAGGGAAGGCCATATTCCCAGGATGGACGGCCGCCGCGCACGCAGGAGGGAAGGGCATATTCTCAGGATGGACGGCCGCCGCGTTCTCAGGAGGGAAGGCCTGCTCAGGGTAAAAAGCTCCCCGGATCAAAAGCGTCCGATGCGGGAACGACCGGTTTTATTCAGGTTGATAAACGCACCCCGGCTACGAAGAAAAACTCTCAAAACAGTGCGTTTGCAAGGGATGACAGGAACAGAAAATCAAAGAAAGCCCTGATGAAAGAAAAAGTGGGCATCTTTGATGACGAAAGATACAGAGGCAAAAGACGCGTAAAGAACAAGCCGGTGGCTCAGCCAATGCCCGTTGTGATTGACAAGGTTGTGATGAATACAGAACTGATTTCAGTAAAATCGCTGGCTGAAAAGACTGGAAAACCGGTTGCGGATATTCTTAAAAAGCTGCTGCTGCTTGGCATGATGTGCACAATCAATTCTGAGATTGATTATGACACGGCGCAGCTCATCTGCACCGAGTTCAGGATTGATCTGGAATACAGATTGGATAAAACTGCTGAAGATTTCCTTGATGATGGCGATATGAAAGACACGGAGGCCAATCTTGTTGTACGTCCTCCGATCGTGACTGTGATGGGTCATGTCGATCATGGCAAAACGTCACTGCTTGATGCAATCCGCCTGACCCGCGTGACTGAGCATGAAGCCGGCGGTATCACGCAGCATATCGGTGCGTATACCATTTCGCATAACGACCGCAGCATAACCTTCCTGGATACACCGGGTCATGAGGCGTTTACCGCAATGCGTGCACGCGGCGCCCAGGTCACGGATATTGCCATACTCGTGGTGGCTGCGGATGACGGTGTGATGCCGCAGACGGTGGAGGCGATTAACCACGCCAAGGCGGCGGGTGTACCGATTATCGTGGCGATCAACAAAATGGACAAACCGAACGCCAATCCGGATCGCATCAAACAGGATCTGACTGAGCATGGCCTGCTCACCGAAGAGTGGGGCGGCGATACCATTATGGCGCCCGTCTCGGCCATCACCAAGGAAGGTATTGACAACCTGCTTGAGATGATACTGCTCGTTGCAGACGTTCAGGAGCTCAAAGCCAACCCCGACAGATTGGCCAAGGGCACCATTATTGAGGCCAAACTGGATAAAGGTCGCGGTCCTGTGGCCACGGTGCTCGTGCAAAACGGCACGCTGCGTGTATCCGACATGATCGTTGCGGGTGTGGCATACGGGCGTGTGCGCGCCATGACGGATGACATGGGCAACCGGGTCGATGAAGCCTTGCCCTCGCAGCCTGTTGAGGTCGTCGGGTTTTCTGAGGTGCCTGTCGCGGGTGATGTGCTGCATGCGGTTGAGCAGGACAAACTGACACGCCAGGTCGCCGAGGAAAGAAAAGACAAGCAAAAGGCCGACCAGCTCAAAAACCTTTCCAAGGTATCCTTGGAAGATTTGTTCAGCCAGGTTGAGCAGGGCAAGATGCAGGATCTGAACATCGTTATTAAGGCCGATGTACAGGGTTCCGTTGAAGCGGTTAAGCAGGCGCTCGAAAAACTGAGCAACAAAGAAGTGCGCGTCAAAGTCATCCATGCGGGCGTCGGCGCCATCAAGTCGATGGATGTGATGCTGGCATCTGCTTCGAATGCCATAATTATCGGCTTTAATGTGCGGCCGGACAGCATCGCGCGGGCCGAAGCTGAAAAGGAGAAAGTTGAGATTCGTCTGTACCGCATCATATACAAAGCCATCGAGGATCTTGAACTGGCGATCAAGGGCATGCTGGCGCCGGAGTTCAAAGAGGTGATTCTCG
>CAZNVX010000071.1:5030-9873 GCA_964576225.1 uncultured Christensenellaceae bacterium | reverse complement strand
GACGCGAAAATCTCCAGAGACCGGACTCCATGTTCAGGTTTTTGTTGGCAGGGTCATTTCTGAAAAGGCGCATCTGCCTGTCGGAGACGACTTGAACAACGACCGCACCAATGCATATCAAGGCGCCAACAACTGTCAAAAAACCAAGGTTGGCAAGGGTAAGCGTGGAATAATAGGCCGGAAGCATGTTGACAAAGACGATCAGAGTGGGCATCATATTGATACCAAAAAAGTTTGTCAGCGGCCAGAGCGCCTTGTTTTTTTGACGCAGCATCGTGTAACGCCAATCCTGCTGCTGCAGGCCGTTCCATCCGACAATCCAGTTGAGCGTCAGCCGCACACCCCAAAAGGCTAGCACTGCAATATACAGCGCACCCGCGGCATCAAAAATCTGTGACTGTGACAGAAAAAAAGCAAACAGGATAGGCGGCGCCACGCTCCAGTATGGGTCGTAAAGACTTGCGTTTTTGAAAATAAGGCCAAACGCCCAGACAATAACGGTGGCGGCAGCATCTGCGCATAGGAAAGCCCAGACAGGGTCAAAAGGGGTCAAGCGGAAGACCGCAATGCCGCCGAGAGCTGCAATGATGTATACGAGAAGAACGACGACCAACGAGATCGGTTTGGACTTGAATATCATTTGCATTGCCTCACTACAGATGGTTTAAATAGATTATATCATGACATGAGGCTGGACGAAAGAGTGATTACCGGCCGGAGCCTGATGGATTACCGGCCGCTGTTCATAAACCTGAATATATCTTCAGGCTTAAAGTCTTTCATGCCGCCCATCATGCGAATCATATTCTGCATATTTCTGATTCGCGACTGCTCCTGTGGCGGCATAAAAAGGGACATGGCTTCCACAAGGTCATCGGGCGACGAGGTTTTCATATGACGAAGTTTTTCTATTCTTTTTAACATGCGTTCGAAATTTTCCTGCATTTGTGCGGAACGCTGCAAAGAACGCATGATGGACAAGCTTTCGCTTGATGCGTAATGCTGCAGTATTTCCAGCAAAGCTTGCTGACGCGAAAGCCGTGAAAATTCATTCAGACCGGAGCCCGGAAAGCCATACGGTGCAGAAGGAGGGTTCTTTCTGTATTCATCAGCCATCTTTTGGGCACTGAGTATCTTATGTATTGCCTCGCGGTCTCCGCCGGATACATAAGGCTCAATGCTGCGGAGCAAATCTTTGATTGACCCTTGCCTTAGACCGTCTTTAAGCGTCATGGCAAGCAGAAAACTCAACTCCGGAGAGAATGATGCCCTGTTGAGCAAATCCATTTCGCCCGGTATGTGCTGGCTTGCTTGGGGCTCGCCCCGCTGCGCACCTCTTCGGCTGTATTGAATTTGACGGGGTACTGGCCCGGGGCCATAAGGGAATCTGGGCATAATGGCAGCAGCTCCTAATATGTATTCCTGTCAACATCATATGCGCAAAACAGACAGCATGTGAACAATTGGGTTCAAGACGAATATACTTGTATTAATCGGGAGGTGGCTTGTATGTCAAAAAAAGATTTGAGATCATTCAAGAAAACGAAGGGCAAAGGTTTAAGCAAGGAAGACGTGCGAAATGCGGCAAGACAAGCAAAAATCAATATCAACGACGTTGGCGATCAGGACATTCAGAGCATTGAAGAGACAGTTGCCAAGTACCAAAACAAGAGCGAAAGTGAGTTGATGGATGATCTTGAACGCATGATCAATGAAGGAAGACAGAACGGGACGTTTACGGAAGATATGCTCGACGCGTTTGTTCGCAATGTGTCGCCGATGATGGATGACGCCCAGAAGAAGAAGCTAGAAGGAATTGCAAGAATGATTAGAATCAATAAGATATAAACGTTCAAAAGTCTGTCGAACCGGATGATACATCGGTTTCTTTGGTGAGGTTGTCATATCGCAGATGATCACCCGATTCATGTAAGGCCGCCCTTTCTTGTTTAACAGTTTGCATCACCGGATAATATAATATCGTATGATTTTCATATTGGCGTGTGGTATAATGCAAAAAGAACACGGAAAGGGCTAATAAATGACCAAAACAATCGTGCTGACCGGCGGGGGAACAGCCGGACATGTGACGCCGAATCTGGCGATTATACCCAAACTCAAGGAAAAAGGATACTGCACGGCATACATAGGAACCAAGGACGGTATGGAAAAAGATATCATGGCTTGCACCGATGTACCTTATCACAGCATAAGCGCCGGAAAGCTCAGGAGATACTTAAGCATTAAGAATGTGACAGACCCGATAAAGATTATTGCCGGCTGCATAAAGGCCGGCTGCATACTCAAGAAGCTGGCCCCGGCGGCTGTTTTCTCAAAAGGCGGTTTTGTGGGCGTTCCTGTCGTCATGGCGGCACATCGGCAGGGCATCCCAGTGATCCTGCATGAATCGGACTATACACCCGGGCTGGCCAACCGTATTTGCATACCCCGTGCCGACAAAGTCTGTGTGGCGTTTGAACCGACGCTCGAACAGATTCCCGATGGAAAGGGCGTCTGCACCGGTCTGCCTATCCGCTCGGAGCTGCTTGAAGGCGAGAGAGCGCGGGGTATTAAGCTGTGCGGCCTCTCGGGCGAAAGGCCGGTGCTGCTCATCATGGGCGGCAGCATGGGCGCTAAGGCCCTCAATGACGCTGTCGACGCCGCGCTTTGCGATTTGACAGAACGCTTTGATGTGATCCATATCCGGGGAAAGAACAATTTAAAAAGCGGTTTTTTACCGTGCGGGTATAAGCAGTTCGAGTATGTGGGCTGTGAGCTGCCTGATCTGTATGCCGCGGCTGATATCATGCTTTCCCGTGCCGGTGCGACGTCCGTTTTTGAGATATTGGCGCTGGCGCTGCCCGCGCTGCTGGTACCGCTCCCCAAAGCCTCAAGCCGTGGCGATCAAATACTCAACGCGCAGTATTTTGAGAGCCAGGGCTTTGCCCATGTGTTGCAGCAGGAAGATATAACGCCCGACACGCTGCTTGGCGCAATCGAGAAGCTCTATGAGCAGAGTGAGATACTGCGGTCGAGAATGAAACAGGAAAACATCAAGGATGCCGCCGAACAAGTGGCTCAAATCATTGCCGATGCCGCGCGCTGACGTCCTGGCTGCGCTTGTGCGGCGGTATAAAACTGAAGATGGCGTTCAGGCAAAGCGAACAATGCTGGACGTTCTTGAGGAATGCAATGCGCCCCGGCGCGTTTTTGGCATGGTATTCGGGCCGGATCAGCGGGCAGCTCTGCGCCTACTGTCAGATATGTGCCGGAAAAAAGCAGTGCGCGAGGAGGTATCCCCGCTTGTTGCTGGCAGCGTGGACAAGCTGGTGGCCATCTCAGATGATAAAGCGCGCAAAACAGCTTACAGGCTTATTGGCTTGTGTGACCCGGATGGTTGTGCGGACAAGCTGGTGCAGGCGCTGAAAAATGAAAAGACACGCTTTGTGCGTCCATCCATCATACTGGCACTCGGCAATACACAGACCCCCGATAAACACCTGGCCGGATACGTGATTGAGCCGGGCGAGCCCAAGCATATGGAGGAGGAACGCACGGCTCTGAAAAAGGCGTTGGCAAAAAGCATAGAGCCTCATAAAAATGAAGGGAATCTGTCTCTTCCGGAATGGAGTGCTGTAACGTATATTAAGCTCAGCGCGCTGACTGCCGAACTTGAGTATTATTCGCTTCCATCAAGGCCAACAGCGCTGCCAGACGCGCTGGAAGTGCGCACAGAAGATCTTGCCACGCTGCGCTGTTATCAGGAAGCCCTTCATGATCTCGGCAGAATGGGAGACTTTGAGTCTGCCGCAAATGTTCTGAACAGTTTTGGCTGCATGGGTATGCCTTACCGTATTGAGACAGGCGGGATGCGTCCCGAGCTGCGCATGAAAGCGATACGGGATGTATCCGAGGGGCTCGCGCGTTTTGGTTTTCAGGATAATCCGTCAGCCTACGCGTTTGAAATCCGGTTGGTTGATGGCCGCTTGTATGCGGTCTTTCCGAAAGATGAGCGATTTTCTTACAGGAAAAAGTCGATTCCGGCCAGCATCAACCCGGTGACGGCTGCGAGCATCATGCGATTGTGCATGCCATATATGAAAGAGGATGCGCGTGTGCTGGATCCATTTTGCGGAAGCGGCACAATGCTGATTGAAAGAGCGATGATTAAAAAGACGGCAGCGCTAGTGGGCATCGATATATCGCCCGCGGCGGTGAAGGCGGCATGCGAAAACCGCAAGGCAAGCGGTCACAAAATCGCCTTGATTCATGGCGATGCGCTGCAATTTGGTGCGGGAAGTTACGACGAGGTGGTCGCCAATATGCCTTTTGGATTGCGCGTTTCCGGTCACGCATCCAACGAACGGTTGTATGCCGAATTTGCAAAAAGGCTGACCAAACTGCTTGCGGACGGGGGATCTGCGTTTTTGTATACATTGGAAAAAAGACTGCTGCGCGACTCCATCAATAGGCAGCGTGAGCTTGAAATTCTGCATGAGGAAGTTTTTACATCAGGCGGCTTGAGCCCATCCCTATATATCATTAAAAAGGAGCGAAGCACATGAGCGAGTTTGTGACATTTGGCGAATTGCTGATTGATTTTACGCCTGCGGGTGACCAGGACGGTCGAAAACTCTTTATGCAAAATGCGGGAGGTGCGCCCGCCAACGTGGCGGCGGCCATGTCCGGGATTTGGTAGGTCCCCACGCAGACGTAGCGGCCATCGGCGGTGACGTTCACCATGTTGCGCTGCCAGCCCTCGGGCATTTCCCAGAGCGGCGTCATCTCGCGGGTGTTCAGGTCCACGCTGACGATCTCGCGACCGTAGCCGAAGTAGGCGATC
>CAZNVX010000071.1:0-5020 GCA_964576225.1 uncultured Christensenellaceae bacterium | reverse complement strand
TGTCGGTATGGTCGGCAATGACGTATTCGGCCTGTTTCTAAAAGGCGTACTGGATGACAAAGGAGTGGACACGTCCCAGCTGGTTCTTTCCGACACATACAACACCACTTTGGCGTTTGTTCATTTGTTTGAAAACGGCGACCGGGATTTCTCATTTTACCGAAAACCGGGCGCAGATATCATGTATGATCCGAGTATGCTCAATAAAAGGTTGATTCAGCAGGCCCGCGTATTCCATATTGGCTCCGTTTCCATGACGGACGAGCCGTCAAGAAGCGCATCGCTTCTGGCGTTGAAAACGGCCAGGGAAGCCGGTGTTGTTGTATCCTACGATCCGAACTACCGCGCGCCGCTTTGGCCAGACGCGGACACAGCGCGGGATTATATGCGAAAAGGGTTGCAATATGCGGACATCCTTAAGATATCGGACAACGAATCGGAGTTTCTATTTGGAAGCAAAAGCTACGAGGACGTGGCACGCATGCTTGTAGATGATGGTGTCAGGCTCGTTTTCATTACACTGGGCAGCGAAGGCGCGGTATATGCCCATGCAACGGGTGTTGGCCGGGCGGCAGGGTTTCCGGCCAAAGCCGTGGATACAACAGGCGCAGGGGACTGCTTTACGGCGGGAGTGGTCTCGCAGTTTTTGCATAGCGGCAAAACATTGGACGCCCTGACATTGGAGGATATCCACCGTTTTGCCAGCTTTGCAAACGCGGCGGCGTCTATTTGTGTGGAAGGACGCGGTGGAATTCCGTCAATGCCTTCTGTCAGCGACGTAACAGAAAGGCTGAAAAAGTCTGTGAACGGGTAATGTTGCCTTTTAACTTGAGCGGCACACGATGTTGACAATAAGCGCCAAAGACATTAGACTTTTCTTTAAAGCGTTGTGAAATTATAATTTGCTGAAAGGCGGTTCAATATGCAATATCCGACAATACCCGAGGGCCTCACGTTTGACGACGTGCTGCTGGTGCCGCAAAAAAGCACGCTCGTACCCACGGAAGTGTCCGTCAAAACAAAGCTGACAAAGAACGTTTCGCTCAATATTCCGATTTTGAGCGCGGCGATGGACACGGTCACAGAAGCGCGACTGGCTATCGCCCTGGCCAGAGAGGGCGGCATCGGCATTATCCATAAAAACATGTCGATTGAAGAACAGGCATATAACGTGGATAAGGTGAAAAGAAGCGAACACGGCGTTATTACCGATCCGTTCTCGCTGTCGCCCGACCACCTGATATCGGATGCGAACGCATTGATGTCGCGCTACAGGATATCCGGCGTGCCCATTACCAAGGACGGACTGCTTGTCGGGATACTTACCAATAGGGATCTCCGCTTTGAGACGGATTATACCAGAAAAATCAGCGAAGTCATGACGTCAAAAAACCTCGTGACAGCGCCCATCGGCACCACGCTTGCAGAGGCTCAGGAGATATTGGGACGGCATAAAATCGAAAAACTGCCGCTCGTGGACGAGTATGGCATGCTCAAGGGCCTTATTACCATCAAGGATATCGAGAAAGCCATACAGTATCCGAATTCCGCCAAGGACGCCAACGGCCGGCTGCTGGCAGGCGCGGCATTGGGCACAACGGATGACGTGATGGACCGGGCAGCAGCCTTGGTTGAGGCCAAGGTCGATGTTGTCACAATCGACTCCGCGCATGGGCATTCCAAGAATGTGATTGCGGCAGTGGAAAAAATAAAGGCAAGATTCCCTTCGCTGCAGATTATCGCCGGCAACGTGGCCACGCCTGAGGGGACGGTCGATCTGATCAGCGCTGGTGCGGATTCAGTCAAAGTCGGCATGGGGCCCGGTTCTATTTGCACAACGCGCGTGGTCGCCGGAATCGGTGTGCCGCAGTTTACGGCCGTGCTGCAGTGTGCGGAAGCGGCTGCCAAATACGGCATCACTATTGTGGCGGACGGCGGCATTAAGTTTTCAGGCGATATCACAAAAGCGCTGGCGGCGGGTGCTTACACCGTTATGATAGGCAGCCTGCTGGCGGGTACCGAGGAAAGCCCGGGCGAGACAGAGATATATCAGGGCCGCAGCTTCAAGGTCTACCGCGGCATGGGGTCGATGGGGGCTATGCAAAAGGGAAGCAAAGACAGGTATTTTCAGGAAAAGGCGGACAAACTGGTTCCCGAGGGTGTGGAAGGACGTGTGCCGTTCAAAGGCTCCCTGAGTGATACGATCTTCCAGCTTGTCGGTGGGTTAAAGTCCGGCATGGGTTATTGCGGCGCCGCTACCTTGGAAGAGCTGCGCAGCCGTGCAAGATTTATCAGAATCACAGGCGCCGGTTTAGCGGAAAACCATCCGCATGACATTTATATCACCAAAGAATCGCCAAACTATACAGGAAGGTCATAATGTGACGTGAGAGAGAAAATAATCGTTTTGGATTTTGGGGGACAATACAACCAGCTGATTGCCCGCCGTGTGCGTGACCTGGCTGTGTATGCCGAGATACTGCCGTACCACACAAAGCTTGAGCGTATTCTTGAAGAAAAACCCATTGGTATTATTTTTACCGGAGGCCCAAGCAGCGTGACCGACCGGGACGCGCCAAAGTGCGATAAGCGCCTGTTTTACGCCGGGATACCGATACTGGGTATATGTTACGGCGCTCAGCTGATGGGTGTGATGCTGGGCGGCAGCGTGCGGCGTGCGGATCGCAGGGAGTACGGCAAGACGGATATTCGTTACGAAACGGATTGTCCGCTGTTCGCTGGACTTGATAAAACATCTGTCTGCTGGATGAGTCACACGTATCATGTGGATCTGCCGCCAAAAGGTTTTGCCGTATGCGCATCCACGGAAAGCTGTCAGGTGGCCGCCTTTTGTGATGATAAGAAAAAGATGTACGGTGTCCAGTTCCATCCGGAGGTTGTTCACACGCAATTCGGCAACGAGATATTAAAGAACTTTCTGTATCTTATCTGTGGCGCCAGCGGAAACTGGACCATGTTCAATTATGTTGAATCCGCAGTGGCGGATATTCAGAAGCGGGTTGGCAACGGCAGTGTGCTGTTGGGCCTTTCGGGCGGTGTTGACTCGTCGGTGGCCGCGGTTCTTCTGGACAAGGCAATCGGCAGCCGGCTGACATGTATTTTTGTGGATCATGGCCTGCTGCGAAGGGGAGAGGCGCGGCAGGTGGCTGACATGTTTTCTGGGGCGTATACCATGAAGCTGGTTTGCGTTGATGCGGCAGATCGTTTTCTTGATAAGCTCAAGGGCATTGCGGATCCGGAAAGAAAGCGCAAGATCATCGGCGAGGAATTTATTCGTGTGTTCGAAGCTGAGGCGGCCAAACTGGGCAAGGTTGATTTTCTTGCTCAGGGGACGATTTATCCGGATGTTATTGAGTCAGGCAAAGGCCATGCGGCTGTGATAAAGAGCCATCATAATGTGGGCGGTTTGCCGGACTATGTGGACTTTCGCGAAATAATCGAGCCCTTGCGCGATTTGTTTAAGGATGAGGTGCGTGCGCTTGGCATCGCGCTTGGCATGCCGCATCATATCGTATGGCGCCAGCCTTTTCCGGGGCCAGGGCTCGCGATCCGCATCATTGGCGATGTGACGCGGGAGAAGGTGCTGACTTTACAGCTCGCCGACCATATTTTCCGGGAGGAAATCGTAAATGCTGGTCTTGACGGGGAGATATGGCAGTATTTTGCTGTATTGACCGATATGCGCAGCGTCGGTGTGATGGGGGATGAAAGAACATACGACCACACAATCGCGTTGCGTGCGGTTACCAGCGTGGACGGCATGACGGCCGACTGGGCACGTATTCCGTATGATGTGTTGGAGAAGATATCCGGTCGCATTATCAATGAGGTGCCGGGTGTCAACCGCATCGTTTATGACGTGACGAGCAAACCGCCTGCCACCATCGAGTGGGAGTGAATAACGAAATCCCGAAAGCTCGCTATTCGCGGGTTTTCGGGATTCTTTTTTACCTTTTGATAACAGTTTGATAACAGGAGCATTTGGGGCATTCATTCCGCACCGCCAGTGGTTAGCGGGTATATGACCCGTAAACAATGCTCTATCCATTGAAAACGGCTTTGCTGATTTGAACGTCAGCAGAGCCGTTTTGCTGCTTGCTGTTCAAAAAGGGGGCTATTTCTTATCTTTCAGGTTTTTTACGAAATAATCGCTCAGTTCCTGAGACGGAACCTTTGCCCACCGCTGCGAGGTGTCAAATTCGGGGTATCTGTAACGCCACTGGTCATATTCCTCTTTGGTGATTTCTCCGCCTTCCAGTTTTGCGGCTTGTTCGTGCCAAATGGTGAGCATCTTGAGCATCTCGTCATAGATTCGACCTTCGGACTTGTCCAGCCGCAAGCATACCTCACCGTCGATCTCGGCGATTTGCAAACCGCGCAAATCTTCCAGCGCAAACAAGGTATGCATCAATCCGATATCGCTGTCAATGTCGGGAACATCCAGGGCATGTGGAGAAACCTCCAAGACGGCAGCAAGGGATTTTGTCAAATCGGCCTTTGGCGTTCTCGTGCCGGATTCATATTGCGCCATGCGAACATCAGCGGTCTTCTCGTCAAAGCCGATCGCCATACCCAGATATTTCTGCGTCATACCGCGCAGATTGCGGAAAAACCGAATTCTTTCACCAATTGCCATAGCCATTCTCCTGTACTGTTAAATTGAGCATGGCATCAGCATAGCATATATGTTTAAGGATAGTCAAGAGGAACTTAAATAAAAAAGTTTAGTATTTTTCTGCAAACCACTTGACTTAAACTAAAAAGTTAAGTAATATTAGAAAGAACTAAGCAAAAATGCTTAGCGGGTACCTTGAAAACTGAATTCGCAGCCGGTCAGATACCGGAAACGCCTAACTAGCTAAGATCGCCTCCCCGGAGGGGCAGTGCGAGGGAGGCATTTCCGAGAAAACGCGCCTAGGTCAAACAAGGCCGGGCGCAGGAACAGGACCGGGAAGAAAGCGAAAAAACTGTTGAGTCCGGAAAGCACTCCGGGACGGGC
>CAZNVX010000070.1:7740-9954 GCA_964576225.1 uncultured Christensenellaceae bacterium | reverse complement strand
TGTTTGACAATGCGTTCGGCGTCCGGGCGCTCCTTGGACAAGCCGGGGAAGTCGACATCCACGACATCGGCCAGCTGCCCGATCACATCATTTACGAATCTCGTCTGATTTGCCGGTATTTCCGGCTGGGAATGGTCATACAAGCCCTGCATCAGGGCCAGAATACCGATTTTTGGTTTCATTTTCTGCAACATCGTTCAGTCACTTCCTCAATTATAGAATTCGCTCAGGCAAGTTGTGGTTAGATGCCTTTTGCGCCGAGGGAGCCGGCTCAGGCTGGCTCCCTCGGCGTTAGTCAGTCAATCGTTATGGAACGCCGCTGCCGCTGGCCCGTCATAGATCAGGCCTTCCTGCTGCTGACAACGACAGCCTCCGCTTGACAATGTGGCCAGACCTTAACGGAAAAGATTCACATTGTCCTTGGTCGCCATGGACACGCCCGTGTCGACAGCGCCCGGAACAGGGGACAGCCCCTTGCCTTTCCAGTCGTCGACCACAGCGTCGGTATTCATCGCCCACAGGAACTGGAATGACCAGTAACCCATCTGCTGCGTCCCCTGGACTACGGAAGCAGACAGTGTCCCGCTCTCGATGTAATCAAGCACGCCCGAGTCGGTATCAAACGCAACGCCGCAGATCTCGCCGACCTTACCGGCTTCCTCAATCGCGTTGCCCACGCCAAGACCCATCCAGGCATTCGCGCCAAAGATCCCTTTGATGTTCGGGTTTGCGGTGATTAAAGCTGCTGCTGCCGCAGAAGAGGACGTTTCGTCGTCGCCGCCGTGGACTTTGGGTATCACCTTGATGTTGGGATAATTGGCAGCCATATATTTTTCAAAGCCGCCCGAACGCTCCTCCTGGTTCTGAGAACCGGCAAAGTACACGATGCCGACTTCGCCCGCTCCTCCGATGACATCAGCCATATACTTGGCAGCCGCCGCACCGGCAGCCTCGTTGCCTGTGCCAAGGTAAGCATAACGGTTGGAGTTCGGGCTGTCGGAGTCAAACGTCACCACCGGGATACCGGCGTCAATGGCCGTCTGAATCGGATCCATAAAAGCATCCGGATCCACGCAGGTCAGCGCGATGCCTTTTGGCTTCTTGGCAATAACCTGATTAAGCACATCGACTTCGGCAGCAAAATCAGCTTCCGCAGAGCCTGTGTAAACGGCAGTGGCGCCAACGGCTTTGGCGGCACGTTCAAACCCTTCAAAGCACCCTTTCCAGTAGTCAATGCCGGACATGAACGTGATCATGTAGTACTCGCCGATAGCGTCACTCGCCGCCGCCGGAGCCTCAGCCGCCGGAGCCTCAGCCGCCGGAGCCTCAGCCGCCGGAGCCTCAGCCGCCGGAGCCTCAGCCGCCGGGGGCGCTGAATCGGGCACGGTACAGGCAGCAAGAGAAAACACTAACGCAACCGTAAGCAATAGGACGATCAGTTTTTTGGAGTTCATAATCATCTTCCTTTCCAATTATTTTTTTGTGCGATGGCTAAAATAGTCGACAAGGACGGCCAACAGCAGGATGCAGCCGCTAATCATGTCTTGCCAGTAGACATCTATGCTCAACAACACCAGAGCATTATTGATAAAGGTAAGCAGCATCAGGCCCAAAAGCGAACCGATGATGGTACCTGTACCGCCTTTCAAAGACGACCCGCCGATCACGCAGGCGGATATCGCTGTCATTTCCATACCGCTCCCGGCATTGGCAGAGGCCACCGAAAACCGCGATACCGTCATGATGCCGCCCAGACCGGAGAGCAGCGCCACCAGAATGTATATGCCCATCTTAACGCGCGTCACGTTGATGCCCGAAAACTCAGCCGCCTGCTCGCTCGAGCCCACATAATAGGCTTTTCGAAACGTGGTGGATTTGAGCATGAGCACGGCAAACACCACCGCAAATATAACGGCGATCACGATCAGTATCGGTATCGGACCCATCAAGCCTTTTCCGATTGCTTTAAACCCAACCGGTGAATCTTTCATGGAAATCGGAGAGCCGGTGGTCAGAATCATCGCAATACCGCGGGACAGACTCATGGTACCCAGCGTGCAGATCATCGGAGCGATATTCGTGCGGCTTAATATCAGACCGTTGATCAAACCGATCAGGCCGGCGGCCAGCAATCCTATTAATGCCGCGGTCCAGACATCAAGGCCCATATTGACAAACAGATACCCCGTCAGGGCGCCGGAGAGCGCCATGTTT
>CAZNVX010000070.1:0-7730 GCA_964576225.1 uncultured Christensenellaceae bacterium | reverse complement strand
GAAAGATCAATGCCGCCGGCGGCCATAACCACCGTCATCCCGATCACCACCATCACGCCAGTGCTCATGCCGACGATAGTGGTGCTGATGTTGGACCACGTGATAAAATACGGAGATGAAATGGCCATAACGATGCAAAATACAATGAAGATCAGCATTATCGTGGCCGCCCGAAACCGCCCGAAGAAGTTCTTTACATTAACCAACGCTCTCTCCTCCTGTGTCTGAGTTGTTATCCCTGTTTTCGAATTTCTTGCCTGTCGCCATCATAATCAGATTGGTTTCTGTGATTTCGTTGCCACCGATTATGCCCATGCACTTGCCCTCATGCATCACGACGATATCGTCACAAAGCCCGATGATTTCTGGCATTTCGGAAGAAATCACAATCACGCCCATGCCCGCGTTGCACAATTTGCGCAGCATAAAATGGATCTCGCTTTTGGCGCCCACATCAATACCACGTGTCGGCTCATCCATGATGATGACCTCGGGGTTAACAGCCATCCATTTTCCTATCATCGCCTTTTGCTGATTCCCGCCCGACAGAGACCGCAGCAGCAGTTCGCGGCTCTGGGTTTTGATGTTCATGCGCTTGATTTCCTTGTCCGCCAGCTTGGTTTCCTCTTTGTCGTTGATGAAGCCCGCCTGGGATATCTCTTTTAATGTGGCCGCCGATATATTGCGTTTGACGCTCATCTCCAGAAAGATACCGTTCTTTTTCCGGTCCTCCGTCAGATAGCAGATCTTGTTCTTGATGGCATCCGTATAGCGTCTGTGCCGGATTTCCTTTCCTTTATAGTACAGCCTGCCCGAACGATAACCCCCGATGCCGCACAGCGCCTGAATAAGCTCCGTGCGCCCCGCGCCTATCAGCCCGGAAAATCCAAGAATTCTGCCCTTGTTCAGCGTGAAACTGATGCCATGGAAACCGGTTCCGCTATAATTATCCACCCGAAGCAGTTCTTTTTGTTCATCCTTGGGCACCGCTGTCTTCGGCGGATAGAAATCGCTGATTTCACGGCCCACCATGCTGGTAATCACTTCATCCTGCGTGGTCTGTGCAATGTTGAGCGTGTTTATCATGCATCCGTCCCGCAGCACGGTCACCCGGTCACAAAGGGAAAACACTTCATTCATGCGATGGGATATGTAAACGATGCCCATGCCTTTGTCACGCAGCTCACGCACCATGCGAAACAGGTTCTCCGCTTCGCTGTCGGTGATGGAAGAGGTGGGTTCGTCCAAAATGATCAACTTGGCGTTAAGCGAAAGAGCTTTGGCAATCTCCGCGATTTGCTGCTGTGCCACGCTGAGTCGCTCGACTTTATCGGTCGCCCTAAAATCCGCGTTGAAGTTTTTTAATATGACGTCCGTCTTTCGGTACAATTCCTTGTGATCGATGAATCCCAAGCGATTGGGCATAGACCACATCCACATATTCTCGGCCACGGTCAAATCCTGACACAGCGCGAGCTCCTGATGCACAAAACCGATTCCTTTGAATACCGACTCTCTGGTATTGTGGAAATGCACTTCCTCGCCGTCGAAAATAACGTTGCCCGTGTCTTTCTGGTGAATGCCGCTCACGATGTTCATCAGCGTGGACTTGCCGGCGCCGTTCTCCCCGCACAAAGCATGGATCTCACCCTTTCGGACATCCATGCTCACATCGCTTAAGACCTGGTTTGCGCCGAAGCTTTTGCTCACTCCTCTTATTTCCAGAATGTTTTCCATGCTGCGCTCCTTCCATTTGTCCTATCCCTGTCTGACGGCTGATGGTTTTGCTGCCGAGGGAGTTCCTGATGGGTGTGTGATATCGGGCGTTCTGGCTCCCACCCGGTCTTCTCCTGCATAAAATGAGGCAATACGACACACAATGCCCCGCTTGAGCTTTATGTCAGCGATAACTGGTGAAACGAGGTCACACGCAGAGAATGTCATCGCCGTTGATTTTTCGACCATATCCATTTTTGAAATCTATTCAGAACAGTATTGTTGAGTGCTTTATTTAATGACATTTACTAAATTGTTTATTAAATATTAAGCCATTCTATCTAAAATGTCAATACTTTTTCGTCTATTATTATTATCAGCACGCTACATTTTCCCTCCATTACTTATATTTTAAATTACCGTGCAAATATGTCCAAAACAGATCACTAAACTATTAAGTTGTTATTAACTAAATTTGATTCTTGCTTTGTGGATTCAGTTTAGTTATACTTATGGAAAGAGCCCATGTGTTCAAGGAGGTTTTTGTGAGCATCACTGCCAAAGAAATCGCTGAAATGCTGCAGGTCTCGCCGGCAGCCGTCTCACTCGCGCTCAACGGCAAACCGGGCATCAGCGATGCCACACGTGAATTGATTGTCAGCACGGCAGCTAAATACAACTACTCTGTTCGCCAGAGCCCCAAGGCTTCTTCTTCTCCAGCGAAGAATATTCGTTATGTGATTTATCTTGGCGAAGGTCATGTGGTTAACGAGATTTCATTTCATTCCATCGTCTTGCAGGGTATTGAGGCCACGGCCAAAAAACTGGGATATAACGTTCTCGTCAGCTACTTCTATAACGATCAGGATGAAGCGGGTCAGCTTGATGCAATATTTCAGAACACAGCCGGCGTCATTCTCCTTGGCACAGAGTTTAACGAATCCTCAGGCTGGCTTAAGCATCTGTATGTGAGCCCGTACGCCAACATCCCTGTTGTCATGGTGGATAACGAAACCTTTCATACTGAGATCGACTGTATCGTCACAGATAATCTGCGGGGCGCATACAAAGCTGTTAGCCATCTGATCAGCCAGGGTCACACCAAGATCGGGTACCTAAGCTCTATTCAGCGCATCTCAAACTTTGACGAGCGGAGCGAAGGAGTTCAGCGCGCCCTCAAGGACCATCCCGAAGCGACTGTGCAAATTGTACCGGTCGATTTCTCCACCGAGAAAGCATATCATGATATATGCCGCTGGTTAAAAGAGGAGCATGACCTGCCCACCGCTTTTTTCGCCGACTCAGACGTCATTGCCTTTGGTGCCATTCGCGCTTTCAACCGTTTTGGATATAAGGTTCCGGAGGACGTTTCCGTCATCGGTTTTGACGATATGCCCGCCTGCGAGATGGTCAACCCGCCGCTGACCACGATCAAAGTTATGAAAGTGCTGATGGGAAGCCAAGCCATGGAATTGCTTCATCAAAGAATCACAGAGATGGCTGCCCCCGCAGCGGAGCAGACGGGTGTTTTTCGCACAGCCATCTCCACCGATGTCAAAGTGCGGCGCAGTGTTGCCCCGCCGCGTTTTAGATCAGTTAAATAAGACCCCATACTTTATGGAAAGGCTACTGGGCGGCACCCATTATAACGCTTTAATCTCGTGCTTCCGAAGCATTTATTCTCTCATATTGTTTATCCAACCTAACTATTGGGGGCTATTGAGCGTTTCTTTTCAAGAATTCATACAAAGACGACGTTTGATGTCTGCTTCTTAATAACGTGTCCCTTCTGTCCTGGAGCTCCTGCACCATTTCTTACTCACTTTGCTAGCAAGTATACGCTTCCAAAGCAAGAGCAAAGCCCCTGAAACTGCTGTTTCAAGGGCTTTGCTTGTGGTGACCCACCGGAGATTCGAACTCCGGACACCTTGATTAAAAGTCAAGTGCTCTACCGACTGAGCTAGTGGGTCATGTGCCGATCCCAAAATGCAAAAGCTTTTGGGGAATTGGCTGGGGTGGCAGGATTTGAACCTACGAATGCGGGAGTCAAAGTCCCGTGCCTTACCGCTTGGCTACACCCCAACAATAAGAGCATTGGGGTGAGTAGTGGGATTCGAACCCACGGCCTCCAGGGCCACAACCTGGCGCTCTAACCTACTGAGCTATACCCACCATGAACCGCCCCATAAAGCCAGTCCGCTTGCCGAAGCATCGTAATTGGCACGGCTTCCCCACATCTTATTTCGGGTAAATCTGGCGCGCCTGCGGGGACTCGAACCCTGGACACACGGCTTAGAAGGCCGTTGCTCTATCCTGCTGAGCTACAGGCGCTCAATTGCCGATGATGCGCGTTTCTAAACAACCGGCAAGTCGAAATTCTATCATAACAGCGGATGTATGTCAAGCCGAAGAAAGCGCTCTGTTTCGAGCTCTTTCATAGCGTCTTTTCCGCTTTATCAGCTTTCTGCCGTTCGCCTGTGAAACATCCATGCCAACGCTTTGCTAACACTGAACACGCCGTGCTTTGCCCGTGGCACTTCTCCGCAGAGGAGTTGAAGATTCGTGAACGACATGGGCTTTATCAGACAGTCCTAACACTCTTTTCCGTTGCTATTCCACAGATAGGACGTTGTTTTCAGCGGTTTTTGCAGAACATACTCAAGATAACCAATCAGCATTTTTTTGAGTTTATTTTGCATTTCGTCAGAAAACATCAAGCTGCCGATTGCCGACGGAGATGTGCGTGCCATCCGAAAAAGCGCATCCACAATGCTCCCCTCCAGAGCGAAGCCCCCGTGCGCACGGGCGCAGACCGTGCACACCGCGCCCCCATGTTCGGCAGAAAGCCGGGTGAGCCCTGTGCGGCTGCCGCACATCACGCAGCTTTTCAGGCTCGGGTATACACCTTCAATATACAATAATCGCTGCACGAAATAGCTCAGTGTCGTGCCGGGCGGTACACCGGTATCCAGCGCATACAGCCCGCTTACCGTCAGCGCAAAAAGCCCCGGCGTAACATCATCCTCCTGCGCCACTTTATCCGCTGCATCTGCGATAAAACAGGCTGCGGCATATGCGTCAAAATCATTCTGAAGGTTAAAAAAAGTCCGGCGCACAGCGCAGCTCTTAAGGCCGTAGCGCCCGTCCTTTTCATAAAACATATACTCGCCGCAGCAGAAAAGCGAAGCCGCAGAAAACAGCTTGGATGTGGGCTTCCTGGCACCGCGTGCCGCCGCCGACATCCGTCCGTATTCTCTGGTCAACAGCGTCAGCATCCGGTCGCTGTCTTTATAGTCCGCCGTCTTTATCACAACGGCCATGGTCTGCCGCGGAGCGCCCATGCTACTCGTAGCCAAGCTCACGCATCACGCGCTTGCTGTCGCGCCAATTCTCCTCCACCTTAACAAAAAGCTCCAGATAAACCCTGGTGCCGAACAGCATCTCAAGGTCTTTTCTGGCCTCGGTGCCGATACGCTTGAGCATACGCCCGCCTTTGCCAATAACGATGCCCTTATGGCTTTTGCGCTCACAAATGATGACTGCGGATACATCCGTGATGTCCTTGTCTTCACGGTAACCCACGCTTTCCACCTGCACGCCGATACCGTGCGGCACCTCTTCCTCCAGCAGCGTCAGTGCCTTTTCGCGTATCATTTCCGCGGCAATGGTGCGTTCGGGCTGGTCGGTGTATTCATCGTCGGGATAATACTGCGGCCCGGGCGCCAAATAGCTTTTCAGCGAAACGAGCAACTCGTCCACGCCTTCACCGGTCTTCGCGGATATCTGCAGCACCTTATCCTGTCCGGCTTCCTGCAGCGCCATAACCGTCTCAAGACTCTTCTGCTTGCCTGCCGTATCCGTTTTGTTGACGGCCGCCACCACCGGCAGCCCACCCTTGATCAGCCGTGTGAGTATACTGATATCCGTCTCGCCTGCTCCCCGCACCGCGTCAACGAGAAACAGCACCGCTTCCACATCGCGTGTGGCGTCGAATGCGGTTTTGACCATGTATTCACCCAATTTGTTCTTTGGGTCGTGCACGCCGGGCGTATCGAGAAACACCATCTGATAATCCTGCCCGGTCAGCACGCCGGCGATGCGGTTTCTCGTCGTCTGCGGTTTCTTGGACACAATGGCCACCTTTGCGCCGACGAGGCGGTTGACGAGTGTGGATTTTCCCACATTGGGGCGGCCCACCACCGCAATAAATGCCGATTGATGCGTCACGTCTGCTCCATCTCCTTGCCGGTAAACGCATCGGGAAGAAGCGTCTCCAGCGCTGTCATTTTATAGTCAAGGCCGTTGTTGGATGCGATAACGTCCATGCCTGGCGAAAACTCCATCAGAGCCTGCCGGCATACGCCGCACGGGAACGTCAGCGTTTCAGAATCTGACGTGACAGCAATGGCATCAAATTCCCTTTCGCCTTCCGTCACAGCCTTGAAAAGCGCCACGCGCTCCGCACAACACGTCACGCTGTATGATGCATTCTCCACATTAGCGCCCGTATAAATACGCCCGCTCTTGCAGAGCAGCGCTGCGCCCACCCTGAAGTGCGAATAGGGCGCATAGGCGCCAGCTTTGGCCTCTCTGGCTTTTTGCAGCAGTTGATCATGGGTCATGAATCTCATACCCCGCAGTTTTTAGTATACCACGCTGTCGGCTGCGCATTGCTGCCTCGCCAGTTTTATCCTCATGGTCGTACCCAAACAGATGCAGCATCGCGTGCACCACCAGAAAAGCGATCTCGCGCTCTATGGAATGGCCGTAATGCTCTGCCTGCTCTTGCGCACGCGGCACCGAAATCGCGATATCACCGAGGAAGCCCGGCTCACCGGACGGAAACGAGAGCACATCCGTCGCTTTGTCCACGCCCCGATACCGGCTGTTCAATCCCCGGATCGCCTCGTCATCGGTGAAAAGCAGCGACACGCCGCCCGCCTGTCCTTCACACTTTACGGCAGCACGGGCAGCCTTTAAGGCGGTCTTGCGCATCCTTCTGTCGGGCGTTATGCCCTGCCAAGCAATATCCAGCTTCATACCGGCTCCTGCCCCGGATATTTGATGCGCTCATGCAGCGCGCCGTCGTAAACGCCCAGGAAAGCCTTGCCCAGCGTGTTCATGTCCCGGCGGTTCAGGGGGCTTTCGTCCATTTGCCCGTCGTTAAACCGGGCATGGATCAGCTTGTCGATCATTTCCTTCACCTGTTCTCTGTCCGGGTCGTCCAGGCTGCGCACCGCCGCCTCCACGCAGTCAGCCAGCATCACGATGGCCGCCTCCTTGGTAGACGGCTTGCTGCCCCGGTAGCTGAAAGCCTTCTCATCCGGCTCCATGCCCGCTTCAACGGCTTTATGCAGAAAATAGGCGACAACGCCATCACCATGGTGCTGCGCGATGATTTTCTGCACGTCACGCGGCAATTTGTATTTCTGCGCAAGCTCCATGCCATAATTCAAATGCGTGGTGATGATTTTCGCGCTTTCCCGCGGGTCCATCATATCATGCGGGTTCTCGCCCTTCTGGTTCTCCATGAAAAACCGCGGATTCTTGAGCTTGCCGACATCATGATAATAGGCTCCCACACGGCACAGCAGTGCATTCGCGCCCACAGCGTCGGCTCCGGCTTCCGCCAGATTGGCGGTTAAGATGCTGTGGTGATATGTGCCCGGCGCTTCGATAGACAGCCGCTTTAACAGCGGATGGTTGGGATTCGACAGTTCCAATAGCTTAGGCGGCGTGGAAACCCTGAATATCGCCTCCCAAACCGGCAGCGTACCAATGGCCAGCACGCCCGCCAGCAGACCGCTGGCCAGTGCAAACGCCCCATCTCTGAGCAGCGTTTCGGGAACGGCATTTGCGGTGCCCACCACGCCTGTCAGCGCCACCACGGCCACACCCGCGACGCCCGCCAACAGCCCGGCGAAAATCAACGCGCCCCGGTGGCCCGGCTTGTGCAGCGAGAACACCGATACTGAGCCGCCGATCACGGTCACCAGCACCGTTCGGATCATCGT
>CAZNVX010000069.1:0-10000 GCA_964576225.1 uncultured Christensenellaceae bacterium | reverse complement strand
GCAGCGTTTTTTCCCATGCAGTCATGATATTCTCCTTTCCGTATGAGTATATTCTTGTAAACAGACTGATATGTTTGGGGGAACTGCGGTGGAAAGACGCGGGTTTTGGATAATGGCGGCGGCGTTGATGCTGGTATGCTTTCTCGCGGCGGGAGGGAGCCTGCGCGGGCGGCTGATGGCTGCGTTGCCGCAGCCATCAGCCGTCATCAAAGAAGAGACGGTTAATTGCGGCACCGCGGCTCTTGTGACGGATATCCGGCTGCCCGTTGTATCCGGCCTGGGGGGTGATAAGATAGAGCTTGAGCTGAACAAAAAAGTGCGCGGCCAGGTGGAAGCGGCGCGAACTGCCGCGGAAGCTGAGGCCGCGGCGTTGTGGCGGGAGGCACAGCTTAAGGGATTTACACCCTGGACATACGTGTTTGCTGCCGATTATGAGGCGTACAGCGTGCGCGGCGTGCTTTCGCTGCGCGTGACGACGGATCTTGACAACGGCGGGACGGGCCTGCCGCATACGGTTTACTATAACGTCGATATAGAACGCCGATGCTGGCTAAAGCTTGTCGATCTGTTTGTGTCTGACGAATACCGGCGCGTTATCGACGGGTATATCAGCGAGCAGATCAGCCATGATGAGCGTTTTATACCCGAGGCGTTTGCGGGCGTGTCGGCCGGCACATCCTTTTTTATCAGCAACGGGCGGCTGTGTATCGCGTTTGCCAAGTACGAGATTGCTTCGGGCATGACAGGCGAGCCGGTGTTTGAAATACCGCCGGGGCTGCTGCATGGGCTGGTGAGGCCTGAGTATGCCGGGGTGCTGCTGTGATACCGTGGCGTTTGTGCCGCGCAGACTGCACGAACAAACGCAGGACACCCCAAATCTATGCCCTTATCCGCGGGTGATGATGCCGTCCGCAATCTCCACCGCGTCTGTGATGGCCTGTCGGCAGACGGTATCGTGCAGACCCAGCTCGCCAATCTTCTGTGCGTCCTCCGGTATGCCGGGGTTGTAGCCCAGCAGTTCCCGGCACAGCAGCGTGCCGTGTTTTTTCTGATACGCATCGATAAACGCGCAGGCTTTGCTGTTTGATCGCTGCTTGCCCTCCGCATCGCCGGGTGTACAAGAGCCAAAGGCAATGCCCAGCGCCATCAGTGCGCCCGTGACCGCGCCGCACACCTCGCCGCAGCGCATGCCGCCGCCAAAGCCTGCCGCGGCTTTGAGCGCGGTATCCCGGTCGACATATCCGTCCGCCAGCGCAGCAAACACGCTCTGCGCGCAATTGAACTTATCCTGCGAAAACAGTTTGATCGCGGATTCCTTTTTATCCATGACGACCTCCCAAAAATAATTGACTAAACCAGATTCTCTTCGTTGAGAGCGGCCAGCTCGCCAACAAAACGCCCGTCCTTGCGGATGAGTTCGCCGTCGAACCAGATCTCGCCGCCGCCGTATTCGGGGCGCTGGATGAGCACAAGATCCCAGTGCACCGCAGATTCGTTGCCGTTGTCCGCGTCTTCATAGCACGAGCCGGGCGTTAAATGAATGGAGCCGGCGATCTTCTCGTCGAACAGCGTGTCGCACATCGGGTCTTTAATGTATGGATTGACGCCGAATGCAAACTCGCCCAGATAACGCGCGCCTTCATCGGTGTCCAGTATCCTGTTCAGCTTTTCGGTGTTGTTGGCTTTGGCGTCGATGATCTTGCCGTCCCGGAACTCAAAATACACATTTTCGTATTTGAAGCCCTGGGAGAACGACGGCGTGTTATAGGTGATATGGCCGTTGGCGCTGTTTTTCACCGGGGCGGTGTATATCTCACCGTCCGGAATGTTCATGTGGCCCGAGCATTTCTTGGACGGTATGCCTTTGACGGAGAAGGTCAGATCCGTCCCCGGTCCGGCGATCCTGACTTTATCCACGGATTTGAGCCGTTTTTGCATCACATCCATCGCCCGGTCCATTTTCGAGTAATCGAGGTTGCACACGTCGAAATAGAAGTCTTCGAACTGCTCGGTGCTCATGCCCGCCAGCTGCGCCATAGACCCGTTGGGGAAACGAAGCACCACCCATTTGGTCTTCTGGACGCGCAGCTCATGGTGCACCCGCCGCGAGTAGATGGAGCGGTAAAGCGACAGGTTTTCCTCGTCCACATCGGACAGCTCGGAGGTGTTGAGCGCGCCGCGGAACGCGACGTAAGCCGCCATTTCCTGCATCACCGCCGCGTCGTAACGCGTCATGTCTTCAATCTGCGCTTTGGTGGCGTTCATCAGCAGCGCCCGCTGGATGCGTGCGCTGCGCGTCACGCAGAAAGGCACGCCGCCTGCGGCATAAACCTCGCGGATCAGCTGCGCGGCCAGCTCCTCGGGGCAGTCGAAGTTCTCGATGAGCACGCGCTCGCCCGGTTTAATGGCCATCGAATAATTGACCAGCGTGCGGCAGAGCTTTTGCATTCGGTTATCTATCATGATTCCTCCCGGTCAGAAATTGATTTTCTCGTTAATGACATAGATGGGACGCCCTTTGGCCTCGTCGTATATTCTGCCCATATAAAGCCCAAAAATGCCCAGACAGACAAACAATATGCCGATCAGCAGAAAGACCAGCGCGAACAGCACATGCATCAGCGGCCATATGGCAAGCGCTGCGAGCACAACGGAGGCTGCCAGATAACACAGCGACAGGAACGCGACCGCGATGCCGATGGCCAGCGGCGCTTTGAGCGGCTTGTTGGAAAACGACGTGATGCCGTCGCCCGCAAGCTTGAGCATCTTTCTCGCCGAATATTTGGTCTGCCCGGCGGCGCGCTCCACGCGCACGAATTCGATGGGCTCTGCCTTAAAGCCCGACCATGCCGCCATGCCCCGAAGGAAGCGGTTTTTCTCGGGCATGGCATTCAATGTGTCGCAGACCTTGCGGTCGATCAGCCGGAAATCGCCCGTGTCGGCGGGGATATACTGACCGCCCAGCCCGCGGAGAATGCGGTAATAGCCCCAGGCCGTGAGCCTCTTAAACGCGGACTCGCCCTGGCGGCGGGCGCGCAGGCCGTAGACAATGTCCGCGCCCGCTTCCCACTTCTTCACCATGTCGGGAATCAGCTCCGGCGGATCCTGCAGGTCGCAGTCGATAATGACCACGGCCTGGCCGGATGCATGCGCCATACCCGCAGACACCGCCTCCTGGTGGCCGAAGTTGCGTGAAAAGCTGATCACGCGCACGTGGCTGTCTTTTTCGGCGATCTCCCTGAGCTGTTTGAGCGTATCGTCGCGCGAGCCGTCGTTGATGAATATCAGCTCGTAATCACCCAGCGTATCCATCACGGCTTTCAGCCGCGGGTAGGACAGCGGCAGAACCTCCTGTTCGTTGAAGGCCGGAACGATAACAGAATACTTCATGGCGAACCCCTTCCTTGCGTACCAATTGGATTATATACCAGCTGATGGTATTTTTCAAAGCAAATAAAGGACGGAAACCGCAAAAAAACAACGATTATTGCCGGGCACTGCCCTTGCGGCGGCAGCATCATGCTGGTAAAATTGTGTAAGAGTATGTTGTATTGGGGGATACCGCGATGCTGGCTGTGATTGCCGTTTTTGACAGGAAGGATCTGAAAAAGACATACCTGCTCAAGGGCAGGCCTTTTACACAGATGGCGGCTGCCTTTCCGGATTATCGGGAAAAAATCGGGCAGGTGACGGCGGCGGTGGTGTATCTGGCGGGGCGCGGCAACGCGGACCAGCCGGCGGGCCTGCTGACTGTGAAGAGCCATGCAGTGAAGGATGATCAGATCCATCTGACGTTTGAGACGTCAAGCAGGCTGGAAATACCCGGCGGCGCGGTATCGGACGAGGTGTATCGGCGCGCGCGGCAGAACGGATGGCTGTCGGAAGACGGATACGCGCCGCAGTGTATGTTTCTGGACGAGACGGATTTTGATGCCCTGCAGCAGCGGGCGAAGCTGTGCGTGCAGATGGATAAGCTGACGGAGGCTAAAGACCACAAGGCCGCCGTGATGCTGTGCGCGCCGCTCAAGGTGGTGAAGGACGACCCCGTGCTGTGGGACAGCGCAGAGGTGCTCTACCGGCTGGGGCTGGCCTGCAGCAAGCTGGCGACAACGCTGCTCATCAAGGCGGGTGAGACAAAAAAGCTGAGCACGGCAAGCAAGTACCGGGAGATGTGCGAGGTGTTTTTGACACGGGGGGCAGAGCTGGAGCCGGACAATGCGCGCTGCCCCACGGCGCTGGCTTACCGGTATTATTCCAACGTGCATGAGCTGATGCGGCCGGGCGAGCGGCGGGATCAGGATATTGAAAAACAGATCGAAAAAGCCAACGAATGGCTGAGCCGGTCTTTGGAGATCTACCCGGGGAGCGTGCGCAACCATTACCGGAAGGGCAAGCTGATCATCGAGAAGCAGGCGCCGTATCTGCTTTTCGGCAAGCGGGCTTTTGGTGCGCGCGAGGCGGAGCTGCTGCGCGAGATCCGCGAGGTGGGGGAGGAGCACCTGGCTGCGGCGATTTCGCTGTATGAGGCGCTGGAGGATGCGGCTGCGCGCGAGCGTGACCGCCGTGAATACGCCAAGGCGCTGTTTGTGCTGGGGGGATATTATCTGGACGACGCGTATCTGCCTGTGCATGAGTTTTTTCTGCGGCGCATCGCGGGGCGGGAGGACAACAGGCCTGTTGCGCCTATTTCCAAGCTGGACACGAAAACGGCGGCGGAGCTGCTGGAAAAGGCGTTCTATGCGGAGACGGATATGCCGCTGGACAAGCCGGATGTGGCAGCGCTTGCGGAAAAGCACAAGGAATGGACGCGCTCGCCCGTGGAGAAGCTGTATAAGCTGGGCTGCGCTTACAGTGCGATGGCTTTTGTTTCTCTGACGGAGGGGAACGAGGACCAGCTAAAGGGTTACGCCGAAAAGGCTTTTAAGTATCTGCAGGCGGCCAAAGACGTGGCGGACAAAAGCCATGACCGCAGGCGCAACACATGGCACATCAGCGAAAAGCTGGCGTGGACGCACATCTATATGGGTCAGTACGACAAAGCCGCGCGGCTGCTCTCGCGGTCGAAGGCAGGGTATATCGTGAACACCTATGCCATCGCGCTGCTGCTGACGGGGCTTTCATCCGGCGTGAAGCGGGCGGAGACTGTGCTGGCTGCTGCCGCGGGCGACAGGCGCAACCTCGCATCGGGGCTGTCCAAAGTGCTGCTGGCATTTGTCCGCGTGCGCCGGGGGGCTGAGCATCAGCCCCTTGATAAAACGCTGTCCGTGAAGAACAGACGGCTGGCTGTTATGCTGGGCGTGGCCGAGGAATGACACTGTAAATTATTAGTAAAGTTAAAGAATAAGAAGGCTGGTATGTTGACTAAAAAACTCAGATATGTTATATTCAAGATGACGCAAAAGATTGCGTTGAATACATGGAAAAAGGAGGATTTTTATGAAGATCAAAAACATCAATGAACCGCAGAAGTTCTTCGAAGTGCTCAAGAATTGCAAAGGCAAGATCGAATTGGTCACTTCCGAAGGCGACAGGCTCAATCTGAAATCCACGCTTTGCCAGTACATCATGCTGACGCAGATGTTCTCCGAAGCCAAGATCGACGAACTCGAACTGCTGGTTTCCGAGCCTGAAGATTTGAACCTCCTTCTAAACTATCTGGTTAGAGGATAACCAAATCTTGACGACATAAGGCCGCTGTGAGGCGGCTTTTTTAATTCCATTCAAAAAGATGTGTCCGATTAACCGGACAGGCGCTGTGCGACTATAGGAAAAAAGGGGGCATTGTGCAGTGGGCGTTACCGTCGTTAAAGGGCGCGCGGGCAGCGGCAAGAGCCGCTTTCTTATGGCGCGTATCGGTGAGCTGATTGCCGATCCGCTCAGAAAGATCATTGTGATCGTGCCGGGCCAGCTCACGTTTGAGACCGAGAAGGAGATTATGGCTGCCTGCGGTGTGAAGGGTATTATGGGCCTTGAGGTGCAAAGCATCCGGCGGCTGGCGCTGCGCATCCTTGAGGAGACGGGAATGCCTGTGTTTCTCACGCACGCCGAACGGACAATGATCTGCCACCGGGCGCTGGATAAGCTGGGGCGTCCCTTTGGCAGCGAACGGCTGGAGGACTTCGAGGTGTGTCTGGCGGAGCTGATCACGCGTCTGAAAAGCCACCGGCAGACGCCGGACAGCCTGCGCGCGGCGGCAGAGCGCCTCAAAGACGCTGCGCTGGCAGCCAAGCTTGGCGACACGGCGGATGTGCTGGAGCTGTATGATAAGATGTGCGGCGGCCGCTATGACAGCGCCGATATGTACGCGCTGGCAGCGGTCCGCGCGGACAAAGCGGATTTTCTGCACGGCGCGGCGGTGTTCATCGACGGATTGGACAGCGGCGAGCCCGCGGCCATGCAGCTGCTGGCCGGCGTGGCGCGATGTGCGGATGAGACAATGGCGGCGTTCCGCGGTGACGATAAAGACAGCGCGCTGTTTGAGCCTGAGGAGAAGCTGATAAGGCAGTTTACCGACGCCGCCAAGGCCGCCGGCCAAAGCGTGACGGTGATACAGAGCCCGGGCCTGCCCGACCGGTATATGTTTGACGCGCTGCGGTTTCTGGAAGACAACCTGTACCGGTATCCCTATACGCCGTATGAGCGAATGGTGGAGGGGATATATCTGATGGAGGCGGAGACGCCTGAGCAGGAGGTGGAGCAGGTTGCTGCGGGAATACTGGCGGCGGTTTCCGAAGGGTGCCGCTTTTCGGATGTTGCTGTGGTGGGGGCGAATCTGGCGGGGTATCTGCCGCTCATCAAATCCATGTTTGCGCAGGCCGGCATCCCGTTTTTTGTGGATGAGCGCCGGACGCTGGCGGACAATGCTTTCTTTGACTTTCTTTACAGTGCGCTCGCGGCAGCTTCGGGGGACATGACCGCGGTCGGCCGTTATGCGTTGAGCGCCTATGCGCCGATTGACGCCGGGCAGCGCATGCTGCTCAAAAGCTACCTGGAAAGATATGCCCTGAAGGGCTGGCACTTTGGCGCGGCTTTCTGGCGCGGCGAGGGCGCGGATGAGGCGGAGGCCATCCGCCGACTGGTGATGCGTCCGCTGGACGCGCTGACACACGGAATAAAAACGGGCAACGCGGTGCGGCAGACGGAAGCTGTGCGGCGATTTCTTGCCGATTGCGGCGTGCAGGACAAGCTTGCCGCATTGTGTGATGCCATTGACATGCCTGAGACGCGGGGCGAATGCGCGTATTTCAGGCAGGTGTATGACAAGACGCTGGAGGTGCTGGACAGCTTCGCACGGGTGGCGGGCAGCGATTATCTTGCGCCTTGTGACCTTTGCAGCATGATAAAGACTGGCTGCGAGGGCACGCGCATCGCGGTGATACCGCCGACCACGGACGAGGTTAAGCTGTTTGATATCGCCGTCGCGCGGCTGCCCGGCATACGGGCGCTGTTCGCCATCGGGCTTACGGACGGCGTATGGCCCGCGCGGGATGACGGGCCGGGCATACTCTCGAATGCCGAGCGCGACATGCTGCTGGACGCCGGGCTGGACGTGGGCGTGTATGACATCGCGGCGGAGAAGCTCAAGATATACACCGCGCTGGCCAGACCCAAGGAGCGGCTCTGCTTAAGCTGGAACAAGGCAGCGGGCGCGCCGTCGGTGATTGTCGACCGGCTGCGGCGGCTGTTTCCCGCACTGCGGCCCGGCGGCGCGCCGGTTTTGCAGCCGCTTTCCGGTATGGAGCCCGCGCTGCTGGGCGATATGGCGGATGTGCTGCGGGGCAGAACGCCACACGCCTGCCTGCCGGCGCTGTGCGCCCGTTTTTTGAAGCAGCCGGGGTGGCGGAAGCGCGCGGAAGCGATGCTGCTTCGGGACAACGCGGCGGTTGCCGTGGGCGCGCAGGCCGCAGCCGCGCTGTACGGCGGTATCCGGTGCAGCGCCACGCGCATTGAGAACTACTACCGGTGCCCGTACCGGCATTTTCTGGACCATGGGCTGCGCGCGCAGACCCCGCGGGATTACACCTGCGACCGCATTGATATCGGCACCTACATGCACTTGGCGCTGGATCTTTTTGCGAAGGGATTGATTGAAGACGGGGCGGCAATTCAGACGCTGACGGAAGCCCAGACGGCTGAACGCATGCGGGCGGCGGCGGAGGCGGCGGCAGACAGGCATGACGGCGGCAAGCTGGCGGAGGACGAGCGCTTTGCCGTGCAGTACGCGCAGCTGAAAAAGGAGCTCGTTGATACGGCGCTGCGCATACGCGTCCATTTCCTTGGCACCGACGCGCGCATACTGATGAGCGAGAAGACGTTCTCGCTGCCGCTGACCACAGCGGCCGGCGATATCGAGCTGACCGGAAAGATCGACCGCATCGACGCGGCGGGCGGATATTTCCGCGTGGTGGACTATAAATCCTCGGAGACAAGGTTCGTGCCGGACGGACTGGCTGCGGGCACATCGCTGCAGCTGCCTGTTTACATTGAGGCCGCAAGGCGGATGGCGGAAGCGGCGGGGCTCAAACCCGCGGGCGGGTATTATATGAAGATCGGCGACAGCTACGGCGAAGATGAGGGCGAGGTGCTGACCAAAGGCTGCATGCGCGGCATATCCATCAGCGACGCGGCGGTGCTGAGCCGGTTCAGCGAGACGCTGCCGGGCGGCAGCTTTGTGGCGGTGGACCAGCGGGTGACCTCCAAAGGGGCGCTGCACGGCCAGTCCAAAGGCTTTTTCGACGAGAATGAAATGGAAGCGCTGCTGCGCTATGCCCGGCGTATGATATGTGAAGCGGCGGAACGTATTTACGACGGCGACAACGGCCTGCGCCCCGTTGAGGGAGCGTGCGGATACTGTGATTACAAGAGCGTCTGCCTGATCAGCGCGGGGTACGCGGGCAACATGCTGCGCACGCCGCCGCGCTTCGACCGGCAGCAGCTGGTTTCGGGCGGCGGCATATGCGGGGCGGGCAAGGAGGATGCACGATGAGCGGCAGGACATGGAACGAGCACCAGCGCCGCGCGATCGGTATGCGGGGGCAGAGCGTGGTGGTGTCGGCGGCGGCAGGCAGCGGCAAGACCAGTGTGCTGACAGAGCGCGTGATGCGGCTGATTGAGGAGGGCGAGGATTTAAGCCGCATGCTCATCGTCACGTTCACCAATCTGGCCGCGGGCGAGATGAGGGCGCGTATCTACCAGCGGCTGCAGCAGGCCGGGCGGGACGACGCGCGTCTGGCGGCGCAGGCGGAAAAATGTGCGTTTGCGGACATATCGACGCTGCATGCGTTCTGCGGGCGGCTGATCCGCGACAATTTTGCGCAGGCCGGGGTGTCGCCCACCTTTGCCATCGCGGATGAGGCGCAGACGGCGCGGCTGATGCAGGACGCGGTGGACGGCGCCATTGAGGGGGTGCTGGCGGAACAGGCGCAGCGAGGGCTCGTGTTGAAATATGCGGGACGGGGTGATATGCAGGCGCTCAGATCCATCATACTGACGATATATAACCGTGCGGTCAGCCTCAAGAGCCCGGCTGAATGGCTGGACAGCGCCCGCGCCCATTTTGATGGCGGCTGTATTGTACCGATGCTGTTTACGGAATACAAAGACATGGCGCTGGAGGCGGCCTGCTCGGCAGCGGTTTATATTGACCGGCGCACCGACCTGTGGCGCGGGAGCGGCTTTGAAGCCGAGGCGCTGCGCAGCGAGGCGGAACGCGCCGTGATGCTGGAAGCGGTGTCCGCCATGACCCAAAGCAAGGCGTATTTGCCTGCTGTGGCGGTCATCAGCGCGGACGTGACGGGCGCGCCCAACAGGGGCAGCCGGACGCTGACCGGCAGCGCCAACAAGTGCTTTGAGGCGCTGCGCCGCTGGGAGGGCGATTTTGACGCCAGGGTATCGGCGGAGCTTAAAAGGACGGGGGACGACGGACGGTTTTTCATTGACCTGACGCGGGCGTTTATGAGCCGTTACACCCGGGCCAAACAGGCTAAAAACCTGCTGGACC
>CAZNVX010000068.1:0-10070 GCA_964576225.1 uncultured Christensenellaceae bacterium | reverse complement strand
TCACCTGTGCCATCACCTCAGGCTTAAGCGCGTCAAAATCCGAAGCCGCGGCGTTTTGGCGCATTTGCAGCGGCGTTTTTGCCCCAGGAATCGCGCAGCTCACCGCGTCAAACATCAATATCCACTTGAGCGCAAACTGGGAAAGAGTCATGCCGTTTGGCAATATAGCCTTTAGTTCCTCAACAGCCCGCAATCCCTGTGCATAATCCACGCCCGAAAATGTCTCGCCTTTGTCAAACGCCTCTCCGTTGCGGTTAAACCGGCGGTGGTCATCCGGTGCAAAAGCGGTATCCGCGCCCATTTTCCCCGTCAGCAGGCCGCTGGCCAGCGGCACCCGCGCAATAATACCGATATTGCTCTGTCTGGCCTGCGCGAAGAACTCGTCAGCCGGCTTGAGACGAAACATGTTGTATATGATCTGCACGGTGCATACATTGTCGTACCCGATCGCCTTTTGAGCCTCGCTCACCTTCTCAACGCTCACGCCCAGCTTCGACACCTTGCCGTCTTTTATCAGTCCGTTCAAACCATCGAACAAAGCCGCGTCGTCATACACCGGCGTCGGCGGACAGTGCAGCTGCAGCAGGTCAATGCAGTCAACGCCAAGGTTATTAAGGCTGCGCTCCACAAACGCGGTGATGTTCTCCACCGTGTAGCCCTGCGCCACATGCGGGTCAAGCCGCCGTCCTGCCTTGGTTGCGATGATAAGGCGCTGTTTTTTGCTTTTCGCCAGCGCGCCCACCAGCCGCTCACTGCGGCCGTCGCCATACACATCGGCCGTGTCAAAAAAATTGACGCCCTGCTCCACCGCCTCCTCCAGCGCGGCCACGCTTTGCTTGTCGTCCACCTCGCCCCAGGTGCCCCCGATGGCCCACGCGCCAAACGATATCTCCGAGACTTTATATCCGGTCTTGCCCAGCATCCTGTACTTCATAGATCCAGCATCCTCCGTTTAGATTCCACACGCGTTCTTTTTTTATAGCAGCCCGAGCGGTTACAACAGCCGCTCCCTGTAATAAATCACTTCCGCCTCGTTGAGCCATTCCTGCGTCATCTGCGTGAACATTTCGGTTTCTTTCGCGGGCAGCAGCGCCTCGCGTATTTGCTCCTTTACGTCCTCAAAAGGGATTTCGCCTTCGTGATACACCTTGATGCTCTGCAGCACGTGCAGCCCATACAAAGACGCAAACGGTTCAGACACATCGCCCACATTGAACAACCCCAGAGCGGCATCTTTGAATTCATCGCCGTAGCGCGTGGTGCGCGTATCCACCAGATACCCGTATACGTTATACGGATCGGTGATGATATTCGGGTCCTCGCCAAATTCTGCAATCAGGTCCTCAATGGGTTCTCCGTCACGGATGCGCTGCATCACCGTCCGCGCCGTCGGCATCAGCCGGTCGATTTCGGGCTGCAGCAGCGCATACGCCTCATCCCTCTTGCCCTGCGTGTAGAGCGCCGTCGCCTTCGCCACCAGACCCTCATCGTCAAACGTTAAAAGCACCTGTTTGACGGCCACCGTATCCTCAGGCACATACGCATAGATATTGCGCTGATGAACGTACGCTTCAAATGCCTCGGGCGCGTTCTCCATTTCGTCAATCTGAATGGCCAGCGTATCGTCATACCAGGCCTTGATATCCGCGTCGGTCAGCTGAGTCAGTCCGTATATATGGTTCGTGACCTTGGTGACAATCCCTTGTTCGCACAGGTATTCATAATAGCTGTCCGGCGTGGAGCCCCTGCTGTCAATATACGCCTTGTATCTTCTCTCCGTCTCTTTTTCCACATCGATGGACGCGTCAATTTTGGCCTCTTCCTCCACGTTGGCCCGAAGACCCGCTTTCACCGAGGCAAAATCATTGTCGGCTTTTTGCCGGTACACCGCCTTCTCGTCGTCTGTCAGCGAGATGCCCAGATCAGGGGCTTTTTGAAGAAGCAGCTCGTTGGTGACCAGGCTGTCAAGCGCGCTGTTGATCAGCTGCTGATACTGCTGCTGCATCATGGTGTCCTGCGAATCCACCTCGATCCCGTAATAGCCCGCGTAAATATCCGCCATTTCTTTCGCGTCGGATCTGAAAATCTGCGTGCCGTTGACAACGGCGACCACAACGTCCTCCTCCGCCGTCTTCTCCACCAGCGCACACCCGGCCAAAACGCTTGCCGCCAGTGCCAGCAGCGCGGCTGCTTTAAGCTTTTTCATCTGTGCCCAAACCTCCCCGTCCCTCAAAAAAGAACCGTACAGTCGGCTGTACAGGGTTTTATTATAAAGTATGGACAATGATTATGCAACCGCGCACGGCGCTTGGCTATGCCCTCACAATGTAAACAATTTATGATCACACGCCGCGGCAGCAGCTTTGGATATCCGACAAAAACCGGATCAATTGATTGATGGCATTTTTTTGCGTTTTAAACACGATATACGGCGGCTCCGCCGCCTTAAGCTGCGCCATACCCGGATAATTGTCAAACACCGTCAGCAGCCTTTTTGCATGTATGCCTGTCTCCTCGGCGTATTTCAATGTAAACGCCCGCCCGCTGCGCGTCACGGAAATGATGCCGGCCTGGGCGGCATACGCCTTGATCAGCGATATCAGTATCAGGTTTTCCACCGTTTTGGGCAGCTTGCCGTACCGGTCGGCAATTTCCTCCTTGAGCAGCTTGGCGTGTTTGATGCCGTCAATGGCGGCAATCTTTTTGTAAACCTCAATGCGCTGCATGTCGTCGCCGATGTACCCCTGCGGCACATGCGCCGGCAGGCCGATCTCCACCGCCGTGTCGTTCACGCGCTCCACGCGCTCGCCTTTTATCTCCGCCACCGCCTCGCGCATCAGGCGGCAATACATGTCATACCCCACCGCCGCCATCTGCCCCGACTGCTCAGGCCCCAGCAGGTTGCCCGCGCCGCGTATTTCAAGATCCCGCATCGCAATTTTAAAGCCCGCGCCCAGCTCGGTGAACTCGGCGATGGTGGCCAGCCGCTTCTCCGCCTCGGGCGTCATGTGCGCCCCCGGCAGGTAGGTCAGGTAAGCGTATGAGCTTTTGGCGCCGCGCCCCACGCGCCCCTTTATCTGATACAGCTGGGCAAGGCCGAATTTATCCGCCTCATACACGATCACGGTGTTCACGTTGGGGATATCAATGCCCGATTCGATGATGGTGGTGCACAGCAGCACGTCATACTCGTCCGCTAAGAACTTGACCATCACGTCCTCCATCGCCGCCTCGCCCATGCGCCCGTGCGCCATCGCCACCCGCGCCTCGGGCACGTGCCGACGGAGATCCAGCGCCAGCCTGTCCATCAGGCCAATCTGCCGGCACACGAAATACACCTGGCCGCCGCGCTCCATCTCACGCACCACAGCGTCGCGCAGCAGCTGTCCGGAATACTCAAGCACATAGCTCTCGGGCGCGCGGCGCTCTTCGGGCGGCGTGTCCAGCACGCTCAGGTCGCGGATGCCCGTCAGCGCCATCTGCAGCGTGCGCGGTATCGGCGTGGCGGACAGCGTCAGCACATCCACACTGCGCTTCAAATCCTTGATGCGCTCCTTGTGCGTCACACCAAACCGCTGCTCCTCGTCGATCACCAGCAGCCCCAGATCCTTAAACACCACATCCTTGGACAGCAGGCGGTGCGTGCCGATCACCACGTCCACCGTGCCGTTCTTCAAGCCCTGCAGTATGCGTTGCTGGTCTTTGGCGGATACATACCGCGATACCGTCTCGATACCCACCGCAAACTCGGCAAAGCGCTCGGCAAACGTGTGATAGTGCTGCCTGGCCAGCAGCGTCGTGGGCACCAGCACCGCGCATTGGCGGCCCTCCATCACGGCCTTGAAGCAGGCGCGCATGGCCACCTCTGTCTTGCCATAGCCCACATCGCCCAGCAGCAGCCGGTCCATCACCTTGTCCTGCTGCATATCCCTTTTGATATCCGCGATGCTCTTGAGCTGGCCGTCCGTTTCCTCATACGGAAAATGATCCTCAAACTGCTTCTGCCATACGGTGTCCTCGCCGTATTGATGCCCCTTTTTGCTCAGCCGTTCGCTGTATATCGATACAAGATCCTCCGCCAGCTCCCTGACGGATTTTTTAACGCGGGCCTTGGTCTGGCTCCACTCGCGGCCCCCCAGCTTAGAGAGGCGCTCGCCCTCGCCGCCCATATACTTCTGCACGCGGTCAATCTGGTCGGTGGGAATGAACAGCCTGTCGCCCCCGCGGTACTCCAGCTCCAGATAATCGCGTGATATCTTCTGCACCTCGCGCTTGACCAGACCCACGAAGCGCCCTTTGCCGTGCACGTCGTGCACGATCATATCGCCCGGCTTCAAATCGGCGAACAAATCCATCTGCCTGCGCGGCGCCACAGCCTTGCGCTTGCGTGCAAAGCCGTATATCTCATGCTCGCCCAGGAAATAGGCCTTGCCCGCCGTCAGCTCAAACCCAAAAATCAGCCGCTGCGGGTATGCGCCCGCTTCCCCCGGCGCCAACCGCCGCTGATCCGTGATGCACGGCACGGCCAGCGTTTTGTCCGACAGCTCCGCCGCCAGCCGTTCAGCCCGCTGAACGCCGCCGCATCCCAGATACACGCGCCAGCCGTTTTTCACGCGCGCCTTCACGTCCTCCGAAAGCAGATCCAGCTTCCGGTTGTAGGCCAGCGCCGATTTGGCAGCGAGCACAATCTCTGATTTCGCATGCAGGCCTGAGCGGCTCACGGAGCAAAAATCCGCCGCCGTCTGCGCCGCCGCCTTGTCCACAATGCTTTTGAGCGGCAGATACAGCGCCTTTTGCTCTGCCGTTGCTTCACCGTTTGCAATCAGCGAAAACAGCCGCCGCTCAAAATCCTCATGGCGCTCGTCCGCGGCGGAGCAAATATGCTTGTAGTCGTCGAACAGCACCAGCGCATCCGGCGCGTAATCCAGCGCTGTCGCGTCGCAGCACACGTATGCGTAGTTTTCCATGTCTTCGAAATACCGGTGTTTGTCAAGGCTGTGCGCATAGTCGCCAAACCTCTGGGCCAGCATGGGGCTTTCCGGCCTGGTTGCGGCGAAATAGGCCTTTGCGGCCGCCGCCGCGGCCTCAGACAGCGTCAGCTCCACCGCGGGGGCCAGCGTCACCGCGTCAAAATGCTCACGGCTGCGCCGCTGCGTGCCGGGGTCAAACGCGTGGATGCTTTCCACCGCCGTATCGAAAAAATCCACACGGTACGGCGCGGCCGCGCCGGGGCAAAACACGTCGAGTATCTCGCCGCGGCGGGCAGCCTGCCCCGCCGTCTCCACCGCGCTGACCCGTTCATAGCCGCAAAGCACCAGCCGATGCATCAGCTTCTCGGGGTCATAACGGCCATCCTTCTCAATGCTGATATGCGCCGCCGCAAAATCACCGGCCGGTGCCAGCCGTGCGCACAGCGCCTCCTCGCTCAAAAAAGCGACGCGCGCTCCGCCCGACAGCCGGGACAGCGCGCGGATACGTTCGAACATGCGCTCACGGCTTCTGGCCACAGACGACCGCAGCTGCAGCGCCCTTTTGGGGATATGCACGGCGTCCGGCAGCGATTCCGCAAAAAGCTCCGCTTTGTCCTCCGTCGCGCAGACCATGATAACGGGCCGGTTCATCGCTTCAGCCAGCGCCGCAGCCATGTGCGGCCTTAACGCTTCGGGTACGGCAAAAAGCGCGCAGGGTGTCTGCCCGGCGCGTATCGATTGTTCCAGCTTTTGAAAGTCTTCCAGCTCTCTTATATGGGCGGTTATTTGCATGACGGTTTTTGCGGCGCGTTAAACCGGCTCTGCGCCGCTGTGATGCCTTCCTTTATGATCGTTTCCACCGCATCCGCCGCCATGCCCAGCGCATCGAACGCGGCCTGTTTGTCGGTGTGCGCGCCCAGAACGTGGTCCACGATGTCGCCGTCCGGCCGGCCGATGCCAATACGCACACGCATAAATTCGTCCGTCTGCAACTGCTCGATCACCGACCGCATGCCGTTGTGCGTGCCCGCGCTGCCCCGCGCCTTCACGCGCACGGTGCCGGTTTTCAAATCCACGTCGTCATACACAAGGATGAGCTGCCCGGCGCGCACGCGCAGCGCCCGCGCCAATTCCTTCACGCTTTCTCCGGAGTTATTCATATACGTCTGCGGCATCACAAGCAGCACTTTTTTGCCGGCGATGACCCCCTTGCCCACCACTGCCCTGTATGCGTGCATGCGCACACTGATGCCGTGGCGCTGCGCCAGAATGGACACCGCGTCAAACCCCGCGTTGTGCCGCGTGTGCGCGTATTTGCCCCCCGGGTTCCCGAGACCCACGATATAATAGTCGCTTATATGATCCGCGGCAGATTTTCGGCGAATCTTAAAAGATCCGAATAGCTTCCCTGTTGGCATGGCGGTCCCTTCTCAATATCCCCGATCACATGGTCGAGCACCAGAAACGCTTCAAACCCCAGCGCGACCGCACTGAGGTCGTCGCGCACATCGTTGCCCACGATATAGCACTCGCTGGCTATAAGGCCTGTGTGATCCAGGATCTCCTCAAAATATTTGGGGTTGGGCTTGCAGTAGCGCGCATTGTCGTAATACGTGATGTATTCGAAATCGCCCGGCTTCAGCCCCGCCCATGAAATGCGCGTATCCGTCGCCACAGGCGGAAACAGCGGATTGGTCGCCAGAATGAGCCGGTAACCCTTGTCCTTGAGCACCTGCACGGTCTGTTTCACATGCTCGTCCGCCCTTGTGGCCGCCTGCAGCTCCAAAAACTCATGTCTGTAAAACATATCCATATGAGCGATCAGCGCGTCGCGGTCGGCGCCCGAGTGTGCCTCAATCACATCAAAAAACACATCCCGGTTCAGCGCCCGCCCGTCGTTGGCGATCATCGCCATAACCGCGCGGCCGAATATCTCCTCGCCCTTCTCTTCACTGATCTTGCGGTAAAACCCGTTTCGCAGGATAGCCTTTAAGTAACCATGCATAAAGGCGTCCATATTAAGCGGCAGCAGCGTGCCGTCCAGATCAAAAAATACCGCGCGTCTCATTCGCCCCGCCGTTTTGCCGCCCAGCCGGGTATCACAGTCTGACGGCTCCGTGCAATGCACAGCGCATCCGGCTCCACATCGTTGGTCACGGTGGACCCGGCCGCCACATACGCCCCGTCGCCGATGGTCACCGGCGCGACCAGGTTGGCGTTGCAGCCCACGAATGCGTTTTTGCCCACCGTGGTTCGGCTCTTTTTCTGCCCGTCGTAATTCACGAACACCACACCGCAGCCAATGTTCGACTTCTCGCCGATCTCCCCGTCGCCGATATACGATAAATGAGACACCTTCGCCCCGTCTCGGATCACCGCGTTCTTGACCTCCACGAAATCGCCCACGCGGCAGCCATTGCCCACCACCGTGCCGGGCCGCAGGTACGCATACGGGCCGATGGTCGAGTTGTCTCCCACCACAGCGTCCAGCAGCACGGAATTCTGCACTTTGGTGGCATTGCCGACGGTGCTGTGCGCAATCCGGCTGCCCGGAAACAGCACCGCGTCCTCTCCGATCACCGTGTTTCCCTCCAGCGTCACACCGGGATAAATCACCGTGTCCGCCCCCACCGTCACGCCCGCGTCAATGTATGTGCTGTCCGGGTCGATGATCGTCACGCCGTCCGTCATCAATGCCGCGTTAATGCGTCTCCTCAGCAGCCTGGCCGCGTCGGCCAGCTGCACGCGGTCGTTCACGCCCACGGTCTCATCCTGGTCGCCGCAGACCACCGCTTCCACGCGATAACCCTGCAGCATGATCTGCTGCAGGCAATCGGTGATATAATACTCGCCCTGATCGTTATCCGGTTTGAGGCTGTCCAGCGCCTTGAGCAGCGCCGGAACATAAAAGCAGTACACGGAAAGATTCACTTCCTTCACCGCCCGCTCTGCTTCCGTCGCGTCCCGGTGCTCCACAATACGCACGCCGTCCCCTTCGCGGATGACGCGTCCGTAACCGGCCGGATCATTCACCACGGCTGTGAGCAGGCAAGCCCCCAAAGCGTTCTGCGCCGCCCGTTTGGCGATGCTTTCCAGCGTTTCCGCACGAATCAGCGGCATGTCGCCCGCCACCACCAGCGCATAGCCGTCGCCCTGCAGATACTCCCTTGCCGCCATCACAGCGTGTCCCGAACCCAGCTGCTCGTGCTGCACAGCGTATCGCACGCTGTCGCCAAAGGCCTGTCTGACCATGTCCGCGCCGTTGCCGATCACCAGCACCGGCAGCGTTCCGGTGGCGTCACGCGCCGCGTCGGCCACCCAGCCGGCAAGCGGCTTTCCCGCCAGGCCGTGCAGGGCTTTGGGCAGCTTCGATTTCATGCGCTTGCCCTCACCCGCCGCCAGCACGATCGCCACACACTCCGTATTCATCAGCTTTCTCTCCTGTCAGTGTATGTAATTTTAGGCCATATCAATATTATTGTATAATGCCGGACGTGTCAATGCGCCCATTCGGCCTGCCCCTTTTGTTTGCAGCAAAAAAGCCCGTCTTTTTTACAGACAGGCTGCCTGCCGTTATCCCGGCGAGCCCATATTCCTCACGCCTCGCCGTAGCTTAAGCCAATCTGCCGCCCCACAGCCAGCAGCGCCGCGTCCTGCGGCACCGTCTTGGTGTTGCCCGCCACTTCCTTGATCAGGTTAGACGTCACCTCGCCGCCGATCACGGCCACCGTGCGCCCGAAGTCCCGCTTTTCAATCAGCTTGGCCGCGTACACGCCCATCTGGGTCGCCAGCACACGGTCAAACGGACACGGCGCGCCGCCCCGCTGGTAATGCCCCGGCACCACCACGCGCGTATCGATATCGATCACCTTGTTCAGCTCGTCGGCCAGCTTGTACCCGATTGAGTAATGCTGCCCCTTCAAATTCTGATCCTCAGCGTCGGTCACGCTGCGCGCGCCTTCTGCCACCGCGATGATGGAAAAATGCTTGCCGCCTTCGTAACGGTCGTTGATCACGTCGGCCACCGCGCAGATGTCATACGGTATCTCGGGGATCAGTATCACGTCCGCGCCGCCCGCTATGCCGGCGCTCAGCGTCAGCCAGCCGGCCTCGTTGCCCATCAGCTCCACGATCATCACGCGCGAATGCGACACGGCGGTGGTGTGCACTTTGTCGATCACATCCGTCGCGATGTTGACGGCGCTCTGATACCCGAATGTCACCTCGGTGCCCCACACGTCGTTGTCTATGGTCTTGGGCAGGCTGATCACGTTGAGCCCCTGGTCATACAGCAGCCCGGCCGCCGTGTGCGTGCCGTTGCCGCCGATCACAACAATGCAGTCAAGCGCCATCTTTTCGTAATTTTTCGCCATCATCTTGAACGCGTCCAGATATCTGCCGGTGTTCTGCCGCACAGAGGTGTCCCGCTGCCGGGATGTGCCCAGTATTGTGCCGCCGCGCGTCAGTATTCCTGAAAATTCCTCTTTCGACATATCGCGGTATTGCAGGTCGATCAACCCGCCAAAACCGTCCATAATACCGACAATCTGCGCATCCTCAAAAAACTGATAAGATGCCCGCGCCACACCCCTGATGGCGGCATTGAGGCCCGGGCAGTCCCCGCCGCTCGTCAATATGCCAATCCTTTTTGCCATCTTCGCGCCCTCCAAAGCATTTTCATATCTTATATAAACCAGATTGAACCATTTCTAACCACGGCTCTATACTACATCATTTTCCTGTGTCTGTCTAATAACCGCGCAGAACGTAAAAAAAGCAGGGGCTGCCCCCTGCGTCTCAAAGAGGAAAACAATGAAAAGACCGTTTGCGCCTGACCGCGGCTGCCCATGCTCAGATACAAGGCAGCCCGCATGGCCTATTTCGTGTAAACCCTGTATTTCTCCTCCAACATCTTATTGATGCTTTTGGTTTTTTCCTCGAGCAGCCGCGCCTCTTTCATGGCGTTGTCCAGCCGTTCATCCGCCATCCTCAGCGCATGTTCATATGAATTCTTGCCGCCGTCGGCAACACAGCGCTCACACAGCTCCTCAATATTTTTCACAATTCGAACATGAATCGCTTTTTTCACACGGTCCCATT
>CAZNVX010000067.1:0-10143 GCA_964576225.1 uncultured Christensenellaceae bacterium | reverse complement strand
TGAATGTCGGAACGCGCACTACCACCCATTACCTGCAATATAACGGCGGCAGCGGGTGGAAAGACCTTAAGACGCCAGAGCACTACATTGTGGGGACATCGCCTGAACAGATAGCCTACTGTCTTCAACACAGGAATGATAGCCCCCACAACGCGTCGTATAACGAAACGGACATTCTGGGTTCGTACTCCGCCCGAGTTCAGACGGGCTTGCGTATCATATTGGAAAACGGCTATCCGTATGCCACAGGTGGCTTGTCGGCGACAAAATCGCGGTATGCCACAGCAAACGCTGTGCGTTTTTGGTTATCCGAAAACGGTGATTCCGGGCAATACAATTTTACGAATTTAGGCTCATATTCGGATTCGCAGTTGCGCTCTGCCGCAGCCAGCGGAACGATTGGCAGCAAAATTCGGGCTAAGTCAGGAAACACGGATGTGCTGCAATTTGCGATAGAGCTGCTTATTAAGGCGCGAACACAAGCCCTTATGACGCATAGCGTCACCCTGTCTACGCCATCAATGTCGATAAGCGGCAGCTACTTTTTCGGAACATCCACCGTATCACTAACCAACATGAACGGCGGGTATACGCTGAACACATCCGGTCTTCCGGCAGGCTCCAGCGTGTCCGGCTATACAGGACAATCCGGCGATACGCTGACGATACGGATTCCGGTCAGCGAGGCCAACGCCAATCGAACGTTCAGCTTGTCCGCAACAGGCAAAGACAACAGGACGCGCTCTAACATGATCGCTTACGCGCCCAATTCGAGCAGTCTGCAAAGAGTCATCGTTGGAAAGGCCGCTGAGTACCATGACGCTCAGACGGTTTCAGTTTCCGTCAGCACACCGCAGATTTATGCCGACCTTATCGTTTCGGCTTTAAGCGCCAACGCTTCTGTTTATGATGCAGGCGAGACGATCACCATTACCGCAACGATACGGAATCAGGGACTCAGATCAGCAGGGGGCTTCTATGTCGCTCTGACATCTCCCGACCTTACAACACAATCAAAGTACGTGTCGTCGCTGGCAGTGGGCGGCACCGCGAATGTTAGTTATACTTATTCAGCACCTCAATACACCGACGATAGAACTATTACCGTGACTGCCACGGCGGATTCGACCAACGCTGTCGCGGAGAGCAATGAGAACAACAATACGCGATCGGCTTCCTTCAAGGTACTCGCATCGCTTCCTGATCTGACCGTCACGTCGCTTACTGGTGACAAGGCGGTTTATGAAGCCGGTGAAACGGTGACGGTAACAGCGGTGGTGAAAAACATTGGGTTCAGGTCATCGGCATCCACGACGGTTCGGCTCACTGTACCGGGCATAGGGACTTTCTCAAAAAATATATCGGTACTAAGCATAGGCGCAACCCAGACGGTGACATTTACATTCACAGCGCCAACGGCGCTTTCCGCACAGAACATATCCGTTACTGCGTTCGTTGATCCGGACAACATCGTTGCGGAAAGCAACGAGAGCAACAATTCACGTACAGCAACGATATCTATCAAAGCACTCCGACCTGATATCGAGATCGTGGATTCCACGATTACGGATTGGTATGCGGGCATGGATGTTACGGTATCGGCTGTTGTACGAAATAATACGGCGCAGCCTGTTCCTTCCGTCACTATAAGGCTGACGATAGGCGGAGCATCTTATACAGAGAGCATTCCTATCGCCGGAAACGGGAGCAATCTGGCGGTATTCCGTATCACGGTACCACCAGCCGGAAGCTATACCGTCAAGCTCACCGCAGACCCGGATAATGTGCTGGATGAAACCGATGAAAGCAACAACACGCTGACAAAGAACATTCAGGTGCAAAATGTACCGGCCTCAATCGTAGCTGATCCCGACGATGCGGCGATGGAACAGCGGTATTTGGCGTATGGGCTGACCAGCCTTTCAGCGCCTAGGGGCTCAACCTATCATACATGGCAGGAGGTTCGGCTGGAGAACGGCAGCTATGTCACAAAGAGCTTCTACGCCCGGTTGATAACATCGTTTTCCATACTACCTGATGAACGCATCGCCTATGCCGATAGGCCAAAACAGATGGAATCGGGCTTCGGGTTTAGCGTTCAATGTACGACCACGCTGACAACTAATTATGATCATCCCGAAAAACTGGTGGGCGCGCAGATGGTTTGGGTGCGTTATCCCGAGAACGCTTACGGCCAGTTATCAGCGTGGCAGAATGTGCGTGATGATTTGCAAGTAAAAACAGGTACAGCGGGAGACTTTGCCGCCACATGGCAGCTTGCTGTCAACCCGTATTCGGTAACGGATAGCCGCTTACACTACACACCTCTTTGGTATCCTGACGGAGAGTATGTCACGTGGGCGCAGGCGTTTTACGCATGGAGCCCGGTCGGGCAACTATTCAGTCATGCGACCGATACGCTGACCATTGAGGGCGATATGTATGACCGTATTACCACGGTCAAGAGGTGACGGATATGATTCTGACGCCGAGCATCTTGATGGATGCTTTTTTTATTGCACTTCTCTTATGGTGCAGCTACACGGATATACGGAAACGTATGGTTTCCAATGTGTCCATTATCCTGCTGATGTTTCTGGGTGTTGCCCATACGGCGCTTATGGCTTTGGCCGGGAATACATGGTGGACGTATCCCGTCGGCATGGCACTGGCTGTGCCTTTCTTCGTTGCATGGCTGAGAGATGGCATGGGTGCCGGGGACGTTAAGCTCGTCATGGGTATTTGCCTGTACCTCGGAGCGCTGAATACACTCATTGCCTTTGCCCTTATGGTTCCTGCCCTCTTTGGCCTCATGGTTTGTGCATGGATAAAAACAAAAACGCTCAAGAGCGCGCTCCCTTTCGCGCCGGTTCTGGCCTTTGGCGCGGGCGGCGCTGTGGCGCTTGGCTATCTGTACGCTCTATTTCAAATATAAAGGAGGAAAAGCAACATGAAAATCAGTATTACCTTGGTGCTGTGCCTATTTATCGTAGGCGCGCTGATTTACTTCCAGATCAAAAAGCGCAGGTCAAAATAATCACGGATCGGTAAAGGGGCAGCGTGTGTCCGTCCCTTTTGGCTGATCAAGAAAAAGGAGATGAAGTGAATGGATGTTGTAGATCGCATGGTGGACGGGTATGAAATCAAGCACGCCATCTACATCGGTAACAAGGAAATATTGTTCGGAATGGACGAAACAAAGCCCGACGCTCCTTACATGGTGTGCGACTGCACGTGGGATAACCCGCTGGGCATAGATCGATTCGAAAAAGCTGTTGGCAGCTCGGACTATTTTGAGATGATGACCGAATTTCTTGACCGCGCGCAGGCGCAGCTTGAAGCGGTGAAAGCGGAGCGCGTCGAAACCCCGATACCTCTCTTTACAAAGGAGCATTGTACGCCGAACGATTATAGCCAAAGCATTGAAAACAAGGTTGTGGTCATTCGCCCGGAGTGCCTTTTACCCGAATACCGAACCGCCATGAAGCAGCTTGTTCTGGCGACGGGCGGCTTCGGAACACATGGAAACGCCCGAGGCCGGGCGGTATACACGGTCAACCTTTATTCTAGCAAGGAAACCCGCTGGAACCGCGAGGACATACTCGGCGTATTGAAACCTGATTATATGCCCGATTGGGCTGCGAAGAAGTTAAAGCAGGTGTGCGAAAAGCGGCGTATCAAAGAGCGATGCGAACCGGAAAGGTAATGGTGATATGAACGACCTGACAAGATACAGACTTATCGCAGAGCTTCCCGCCCCCGCGGGCGCAAAGCTCATATACTGCTATCTGCTGGATGTGTGGGATGGGCGCGGTATCGCAATATCAGTAAAAAAGCTCGGAAAAAGCGTTGGGCTGTCCCGCTCGGCGACCAGAAAGAATCTGCACCGGCTGGAACGTCTGGACATGCTGGATATCTCGCCCCGGTATTCTGATGACGGCGGCAGATTATCCAATCAATACAAACTTTAACAAGGGGAAACAAGGTATAGGATCTTATCAATAATCCATAATACCTGTTTTTTTAGATGTCCGCTTACTATCAGACTATAAGACCAGAAATGGAAGTGCTAACTAAGTTTATAAGGGAGACGGTTCTCCGTCCCCTTTATAAACTCGTAAGTAACAGGCTTTTTTATGAAAGATGTTTATATAGCCGCGTTATGATATAATAAAAAATAATTACCTTTATTAAAGGGGCAAGCGTTGAACATATGGATAGCATGATTGAATCCATTTTAAAGAAAGTTAATATTTTAAAGATTTGATTAATGCCGTCCTTGATCATTCGAAGATTCTTAGGGTGAATAAAAATTATTCTGCTGAAATAGTAGTTGTTCAACCTGATTATACTTGGGCAAAACTGGATGATGAAGGACGGTTAGCTCAAGATAAAGCCTTAAGATATTTTGCTAAGCTATTTGAAAGCATTGACTATCTTTTTGAAGAAAAACACAAAGACATAAAACATCAGGTTAATGAGATAAAAGACGCATATCGATATTGGATTGAAAGAAACAAAAGAGGCTGGGATTGGGGGTTACCGAGTGACATCCAAGAAGTCAGGGCGGATTTAGATACGAAAACAGAAAAGCTAAAGGAATTAATGGAATGGTTAAAAGGGACAAGTCCTTCAGGTTATATATTAATTCCTGATACTAATTCCCTGATTATGAATCCTGAAATAAACACATATGGGCAGAAAATAGGCTTAATTTCTAATAATTATTATGTGGTTTACATACCAACAGTACTCTCTGAACTGGATAGGCTTAAGGTAGTTCATCGGGATGATACTTTCAGAAAAAAGGTTGAATCAGTAATAAAAAGAATAAAGGGATATAGGAGTCAAGGAAATATCCATGATGGTATTACAGTATACGAGACCATAACTGTAAAAATGATAGCTGCCGAACCAAATATGAATAGTACTCTACCTTGGTTAAATTCAGATAATAATGATGATAGAATAGTAGCAACATGCTTAGAACTTCAAAGAGAATATGCTGGTTCAATAGTAATGTTAATTACCGCAGATATAAATCTTCAAAACAAAGCTCAAATGGCTTTATTACCCTTTGGTGAGATAGATTAATTTTTAGTATTATGTCTTAATAGTTTTCCATCTGATAAAAAACGGCTCAGGCCGTTTTTTTATACCCATTTTAACGAAAGGAGCATAATGATTTGGAGACCAAGCTGCAACGCATATCTGAACTCATGGAACGAACAGTCAGGCGGGTGACGGACAAGCCGGACGCATGGGCGTCCTTTCTCATGACTGCCGCCCGCCTGTACAAATATCCTTTTGAGGAGCAAATCCTCATCTACGCGCAGCGTCAGGACGCCACCGCCTGCGCCTCCATCGAGCTGTGGAACAAGCATATGCGCCGCTGGGTGAACCGTGGCGCAAAGGGTATCGCACTTCTGGACAACAGCGCGGGCAGAACGACGCTGCGGCATGTTTTCGACGTGTCGGATACGCACAGCATGGATCGCGTTCCGTTCCGGCTATGGAGCATAAAAAAAGCGCATCAGGAACAGGTGGCCGAGGAGCTGTCCCACCAATTCGGGGACGCGGATGAAACGGCCATCGGATTTGAAAACCAGCTGCTGGGCATCATCCGCAACGCTATTCAGGACAATATGGCGGATTATCTCACCGAGCTCATGGGTACGCGGGACGGCAGCTATCTGGCTGATCTGGATGAGCTTAATGCAGGTGCGATATTCAGAGAAGCCCTGACCGACAGCATATCATATATGGTGTTCAGTCGGTTGGGACTGGATACGAAAGTACTCCCCGAGGACTTATTCAAGGATATTTTCAACTTCAATACCTTCGATACGGTCATGCAGCTGGGCGGCGCGTCCGGCGACATCTCCGAAATGGTGCTGCGCCAGATCGAACGCACCGTCAAGGACATTGAGCGGCAGGAACGCGACAGACTTGCAAAGCTGGAACGCCTGACGGACAATATAAGCGGAGATGAAAAAGAAAGGAGCGGTGAGCATGGAGATCACATACACGCGGCAGGGCGATTACCTGATACCCGACCTGACGCTGGGCGAGCCGGAGATGCGCCCCATCGGGAAATACGGGATGCTAAGGAAGACGTATCTGAAGAATCACCGGAAAGGGACATACGCGGGGCTGCTGCTGTCCGAGAAGCTGGACAGCCATCTGTCGGAGATCGACCAGACGGCGCGGGAACAGGTGGAAGCCGTAACGGCACGGATGGCACGGGAACAGGGCGTGACGGAAGCGCTGAAAGCCCGAGACCCGATGAAATGGACGGGGCTGATGAACATGATCAAGCTCCAAGCCGAGGAAGCGATACTTCGCGACCTCATCAACAGCTAACCCTATTTGCCACAATTGAAGAACAAATCGAAACGATCAAGCAGGCAGAGGAAGAAAAAACCTCTGCTTTTTTTATATCCCAAGCCGAGATCGACGAGGTGCTGGCGCGCGGCAGCGGTGTTGAGGACGGCAAATACCGCATCTATCTGTACTTTGCGGAGCCGCATACACTACAGGACAGGGCGGAGTTTCTCAAACGCGAATACGGCATTGGTGGGCGCAGTCATGCGCTTAGATCGGCTGACCACAGTTGGGAGGATCACAACGGTAAGGGCATCAAGCTGACCAAAGGCTCCCTTATGAGTCCCGACGCGGAAATCCTGCTGACGTGGAGCCGCGTGGCGAAGCGCATCGGCGAGCTGATCACCATCGACCGCTACCTTTCGGAAGCCGAAAAGACCCAACTCGCGGTCTATCAGGAAAAACAGGCGGCACGCGTGGCGCAGCTTGCAGCGGAGCAGGATGCCCGCGACACGCTGAAGGAGGCCGCCGAGAGGATGGCGGATACCCGCCACGACGCGGAATATCGGTATTCTCTTGGCGATACTGTCTACCTTGGCGCAAGCGAATACACGCTGCTGGGATACGACATTGAAACTGTCACCCTTAGCGATGAGAAATACCCGCTGCTTTCCAAGGAGATGCCCCGCGCGGAGTTCGACCGCCGTTTGCGCGAGAATCCGCTCAATGACGGCTATATCGCCCGTGGCGCTGAGCCTGAAGCAGCAGAAGAAACCGAACCAGCCGGGGAAAATGATGAAATCCAAGTCGGCGCGGAGCTGACCATCGACGGACGGCGCTTCGTGATCGATAGCGTCGAGGCCGAGCGGGATAAGGTCGGCCTTCGCGACGTGACCTTTGCCGATGCGACCGGCTTCCCCATATTCCGTACCGAGCATATTGTGTTTGTACGAGATGCGCTCGGGCGGCAGGAGCCTGCTCCTTCCGAGGAGCCTTTGCAGCCGGCCTGGGAAAAGGCAGACGGCGGCGAGGTGGCGCGCGTGCGCATCGACCTCACGCCAGAGAAACCCGTGAAAGTCAAGCTGGATTTTCATATCACGGACGATGGTCTCGGCCACGGTGGAGCCAAGACCAAGTATGGCTTCAATGTCGCGGCTATTCGCACGCTGCAGGCCATTGATGCGGAAACCCGCATGGCCACTGCCAAGGAGCAGGAAATCCTCTCCCGGTATGTGGGCTGGGGCGGCATTCCGCAGGCATTCGACACGGAAAACGCTTCCTGGGCAAGCGAGTACGCTGAACTGAAAGGCTTGCTCACGGAAGAAGAATACGAGTCTGCGCGCAGCTCCACGCTGAACGCACACTACACGTCGCCCACCGTCATCAAGGCCATCTATCAGGCGATTGAAAATATGGGCTTCAAAAACGGCAACGTGCTGGAGCCTGCCTGCGGCATCGGAAACTTTTTCGGCCTAGTGCCGGAAAGCATGTCAGGCTGTAAGCTATACGGCGTGGAACTGGACGGCATTACAGGCAGAATCGCTAAACAACTGTATCAGTCCGCAAATATCGCTGTGCAGGGCTTCGAGGACGCCAACCTGCCGGACAGCTTTTTTGATCTCGCTATCGGAAACGTGCCGTTCGGCTCCTACGGCATGGCGGATAAACGATACGACAAAAATCATTTTCTTATCCACGATTACTTTTTCGCCAAGACGCTGGATAAGGTCAGGCCGGGCGGCATCGTCGCGTTCATCACCTCGAAGGGGACGCTGGACAAGAAGAATTCTGCCGTACGCAAATACATTGCGCAGCGCGCGGATCTCATCGGTGCTATCCGGCTGCCGAATAACGCGTTTACCGCAAACGCCGGTACTCAGGTCACTTCGGACATTCTGTTCCTGCAGAAACGCGACCGTCCTGTGGAAGCCGACCCTGATTGGGTGCATCTCTCCCAGACCGGAGACGGGGTTCCCATCAACAGCTACTTTGCGGAGAATCCCGACATGGTGCTTGGCACAATGGCTTTCGACGACATGATGTACGGCAACAGGAGCGAAACCACCTGTAAGCCGTTCGAGGACGCAGATCTGTCCGACCAACTGAGGGTTGCCATTGAGAACATCCACGCAGTGCTCACCGATTACGAACAGGACGAGCTGGAGGAAAACGAAACGGAGTCCATCCCTGCTGATCCGGACGTACGCAATTTCAGCTTTGCGCTGGTGGACGGTCAGATATATTACCGCGAGAATTCGCGCATGAACAAAATCGAGGTGTCCGTCACCGCGGGCAATCGTATAAGGGGCATGACCGAGCTGCGCGACTGCACGCGGCGGCTCATCGAGTACCAGCTTGAAGGCTATCCTGACGCAGTGATCATGCAGGAGCAGCAGAACCTTAACGCTCTGTATGACGCTTTTACTAAAAAATACGATTTACTCAGTAGCCGCGCCAACAAAATGGCGTTTGAGGATGACAGCTCCTACTGCCTGCTCTGCTCGCTGGAGGTGATCGACGAAAACGGCGAGCTGGAACGCAAGGCGGATATGTTCACCAAGCGCACCATCAAGCAGCATACCGTCGTGACCTCGGTGGACACGCCCAGCGAGGCGCTCGCAGTGTCCCTCTCGGAAAAAGCCTGCGTGGATCTTCCGTACATGGCGGGCTTGACCGGGCTGTCCGAGGATGAACTGATCAAAGAGCTTGAAGGCGTCATTTTCCTGAACCCTGCAAATCAGTGGTATGAAACGGCGGACGAGTACCTTTCCGGCAATGTACGGGAAAAGCTGCGCGCCGCCAAAGAGCTTGCGGAAAACGACGCGGCATATGCCGCCAACGTCACGGCGTTGGAGGCCGTACAACCCCAAGACCTGACAGCCGGTGAAATCGATGTGCGGCTGGGCGCAACGTGGCTCCCGCAGGAGGATATTCATCAATTTGTGCTTGAATTTTTAAGGCCAAGCTATTACGCTGAGAACAAGATCAAAGTCCATTATTCCCCTTACACAGCGTCATGGAATATCGAGGGGAAAAAGGCCGATTACGACGGCGTTTTAGCCAATACCACCTTTGGAACCGACCGCATCAACGCTTACCAGATAATCGAGCAGACTCTCAACCTCAAGGATGTGCGCATCTTCGATAAGAAGATCGACGCGGACGGCAAGGAAATCCGCGTCCTCAACCGAAAAGAAACCACGGTCGCACAGCAGAAGCAGCAGCAGATCAAGGACGCGTTCCGCGAATGGATATGGAAGGATCACAGTCGCAGGGAGCGGCTCGTCCGGCTCTACAACAATAAGTTCAATAGCGTCCGCCCCCGTGAGTATGACGGAAGCCATCTGACCTTTCCGGGCATCAACCCCGAGATCACGCTGCGGTCTCATCAGGTGAACGCCATCGCACACATCCTTTACGGCGGGAACACGCTGCTCGGGCATGTGGTGGGCGCGGGCAAGACGTTTGAGATGGTCGCCGCGGCGATGGAGAGCAAGCGTCTCGGGCTGTGCCACAAGAGCCTGTTCGTGGTACCGAACCACCTGACGGATGTGAATGTTAATTAGAGAATTCCTAAAATGCAACGGATATTGAGGCAAATAGCCTTTAAATATTATATTCCGAACAACTATATTACCCCAACATGAAAATTAGCTTATAAGTGAAAAAACATGCGTTTTTGATACCGTAACACAACAAAAGAAGGAGGTATTCACCATGTCCCGAATGTCAAAAAAACGACGCCTTGAGTTGGCGTATTTCTTGAACGAGCGGAACCGGATCACGTATAACCCACAATGCCGTAAATGTCAGAAGGAC